>CAZJMO010000020.1:0-4544 GCA_964547085.1 uncultured Fibrobacteraceae bacterium
AGGACGGCCTCGACCTGGTGGTCTTCCGCCAGAACACCGAGGGCCTGTACATGGGTGTCGAGTATCACCCGCTGCCGCAGGACGTGCGCGTCAAGCTCACCGAGACCCACCCGGCGCAGATGGGTCGCCTCGCGGGCGTCGAGAACGAGGACATCGCCATCTCCACGCGCATCTTCACGCGCCAGGGCTGCCAGGCCATCGTCCGCGACGGCTTCGAGTACGCCAAGAAGTTCGGCTACAAGTCGGTCACGATCGTCGAGAAGCCCAACGTCGTGCGCGAGACCAGCGGCCTGATGGTGCGCGAGGCCCGCAAGATCGCCAAGGAGTACCCCGGCATCGAGCTGTGGGAGACCAACATCGACGCCATGTGCATGTGGCTGGTGAAGAACCCCGAGAAATACGGCGTGCTGGTGTCGAGCAACATGTTCGGCGACATCGTCAGCGACCTCTGCGCGCAGCTGGTCGGCGGCCTGGGCTTCGCCTGCTCGGCCAACATCGGCGAGAAGGTCGCGATCTTCGAGCCCAGCCACGGCTCGGCGCCGAAGTATGTCGGCATGAACAAGGTCAACCCGATCGCCATGATCCTCTCGGCCAAAATGATGCTCGATCATCTGGGCGAGGCGGCCATGGCCAAGAAGCTGGATGACGCCGTGGCCCGGGTCATCGCCGAGGGCAAGGTCCGCACCTACGACATGGGCGGCACCGCGACCACGGACGAGATGGCCGAGGCGGTCGCCGCCTTCTGCTAGTCGGGTCCGTTCCATACGAACGCCCGTGGATGTTCCTGCGCCCTTCGGCGCGGCGAAATTCCACGGGCGTTCGTCGTTTCCGCCGCGGAAGCAAAACACTCCGCAACCAAACGGCTCGGGCCAGCGTCTTACTCCATGCGTTCCCCGACGCGCGAGACGACACCAATGCTGGGCGCCGGCGTAAGGTTTGCGGAGAACCCGTGCTCCCTGCCATCGGCTCCGTGTCAGGCCTGCGTCGGCGCCCTCTTACCACGAGCTTGATTCTCGCCCGCCACGGTCGATATTGGATCGACACCCTACGGCTCCGACCCGCACCCCCGAGACGATGCACCATGGCCGCTCACCACAACGCACCGGCGCGCCCGCGCCCCGAGGGCGTCATCACGCGCGGCAAGACCGCACGCAACCGTCTGCGCGGCAGCGACCACTTCCTCCTGCACTACGACCCCACGCTCTTCACGCGCCGAACCGCCGGTTTCGACGGCGCTCTCTGCGTGGATCTGGGCTACGGCGCCGAGCCGCACACCACGCTGGAATGGGCCAGTCGCCTGCGCGCGCACGTGCCGGGCCTGCCGGTCCTGGGCGTGGAGATCGACCCCGAACGCGTCGAGCGCGCCCGCCCGTTCGCCGACGCGCAGACGCAGTTCCGCCTCGGGGGCTTCAACCTGCCGCTGCAGACCGGCGAACGCGTGCGCCTGATCCGCGCCTTCAACGTGCTTCGCCAGTACGACGAGGACGCGGTCGGGCCCACCTGGGACCGGCTCTGTGCCCAGCTCCTTCCCGGCGGCCTGCTCCTGGAGGGGACCAGTAGTCCGTACGGACGCGCGTGGACCGCGTGCGTCGTGCGGCGCACCGTGGACAGCGACATGCCCTGGCACCTCGAGGCCCTGGTCCTGGGCGCCAACCTGCGCGCCGGCTTCGACCCCACGGTCTTCCAGACGCGGCTGCCCAAGGCGTTCATCCACCGGATGACGCCCGGCGAACCGGTGCACGCGTTCATCGAGGGCTGGAAACGGGCCGCGACCGAGACGCAGCCCATGTCGGTGTGGGGTGCGCGGCAATGGTTCGCCGCGGCGGCGATTCACCTGGCCGGCCAGGGTTTCGACGTGGCGTTGCAGCCCCGCTGGCTGAAGCAGGGCTGGCTCGTCTGGCGTCAGCCGTGAGCGATCAACGCCCGGTCTGTTCCTCGTAATACCGCAGCGCCTCGGGCATGGCCTCCTGCAGCTTGCGCACGCGCGTCGCATCGGACGGATGCGTGCTCAGGAACTCGGGCGGTTTCTGGCCGCCGCCGGCCGCCATCCGTTCCCAGAAGACGGGCGCCTCGCGCGGGTCGTAACCGGCCATGGCCATGAAGACCAGGCCCATGTGGTCGGCCTCGCTCTCGTGCAGACGGCTGAACGGCAGCATCGCCCCGTACTGCGAACCCACGGCGAACGCGGTCATCCAGAGCTCGCGCGTCTGCTCCGGCTTGCTCGACAGCGCCTCGTTCAGCGCCACGCCGCCGAGTTGCGTCAGCAGTCCCTGGCTCATGCGCTCGCCACCGTGCTCGGCGATGGCGTGCGCGATCTCGTGCCCCATGACCACCGCGACGCCGGTCTCGCCCTCGCACAAGGGCAGGATCCCGGTGTAGAACGCGACCTTGCCGCCGGGCATGCACCACGCGTTGACCTGGTCGCTCTCGATGAGGTTGAACTCCCACGCGTAGCCCTCGAGATGCCCGCTCAACCCCTGCTGCGCCATGTACCGCTCCACGGCGTCCTGGATCCTCGCGCCCACACGCTTGACCATAGCCGTCTGCTCCGCGTCGGTGCTCAGCGCGCTGGCCTGGATCACCTCGTCGTACTGCTGGTAGCTCATGCTGTGCATCTCGCTGGCGGGGATCAGGCTGAGCTGCCTGCGGCCGGTGATCGGAACAGTGGCGCACGCGGCCACCAGCACGACCGCGGCGAGGGTGACCAGCAGCAGAACGCGGGACGAGCGGGAGTGAAGCATGGGAGCCTCCGTGTCGCGATGACGGAATATGATCGACAGGAGCCAGGATACTCGCGCCGGCGCCCGGCGGCTACTGCGGACGTATCTTCCCCGCAGCGTGATCCGCATGCCATCGCTCCGGAACGGGATGCTGCCGATACAGTTCGCCACGCCGGGCCTCCAGCAGACGACGCGGTCGGCCCATGAAATCAGCGGCGCAGATCACCCGGTGTCCGCTCTCCTGCGACAGCCGGTCCAGCCAGTCCAGCCCTTCCATCGACCGCAGCAGGTGATGGTCGAGGATCAACGTGTCGACACCGCAGGCCAGCAACAGGGCATTCCCCCACGCCGCGTCGCGCTGATCCGCCGAGAGCTGCGGCAGGTAGAGCGGCGGTCCGCCCGCGAGCACGATGTCCGGGTGCCAGTCGAGGATCATCTCGACCCCTTCGCGCCTCAGGAGCTGGATGTCCGATGCGTGCACGAACACGGTCTCCGCATCCTCGATCCGCGTCATCATCACGGACCCGAGGCCGGAATCCTGTTCGCCGTGCGGCACGGCTGTCGAGAACGCCAGCGGACCGTCGCGTCGCCCTTCCGCGTCGGGCAAGGCGCACCCGAGGACGTTGCAGAGTTCCTGCCGTCGCGCCAGCATCGTGTCCGGCATCCCGACCGAGCCCCTGGTCCAGAACCGGGCCGCGCGACAGAGAGGCGCGGCGGCGCGGGCGTCGATCTGGTAGGGATTGGCATCCGGCAGCGGCACGTGGTCGCCGTGGAAATGGCTGAACACGACATCGGTCGCGTCGGCCAGCACGTCCAGGATCGACCGGCGCACCTCCGCGCCCACCGCCACCTGGATCGGGTGCGGCAACAACCCGTGTCGCCGGTAACCAAGCGCCACGCCCGGGTCGATGACCACACGGCGGCCCTGCACCTCGACATGGCACGCCAGTCCGCGGACACCCAGGGATTCCGCGCCCAGGATCTCGATCTTCGTGGTTCTCCTCCTTGCTCGTCGCGTCACCAGCCCACGGCCAGCGCCACGGCCAGCCCCAGGAACACCGCCGCTGTCAGCCAGTCGAACGCGCGCTGGATCCACGGTCGGCGCGTCAACGTCTCGCCCAGCACGCCCGCGAACAGCCCGAACGCCGTGAAGATCACGAACGCCTGCGCCATGAACACCAGCCCCAGCACGACCATCTGCAGCCACACCGGCCACGCCGACTCCGTCCGCACGAACTGCGGCAGGAACGCCAGGAAGAACAGCGCCACCTTGGGGTTCAGGACGTTCATCAGGAATCCGCGCCGGTACAGCGCCCACGACCCCGTCGGCGCGCGGTCGGCCTGCGCGTCCGGACCTTGGCCGCGCTCGCGCAACAGACGCCAGGCGAGATAGGCCAGGTACGCCGCGCCGACGATCTGCACCACGCGGAACGCCACCCGGCTCGCGGCCAGCACGGCGCTGATTCCGAGCGCCGCCGCCGTCGTGTGCACCACGATCCCCGACGCCATGCCCCACGCCGCCAGCACGGCCGGCCGCCGCCCCCGCGACAGCCCCAGCGAGACCACCAGCACGTTGTCCGGCCCCGGCGCCACCGTCAGCAGCACGCAAGCCGCCAGATAAGGCCCCAGCGCAACCGGCATCACGACCTACTGCTCCTGTCCGGGCAGATTCTCGTGCCCCACGCGGTGACTGATCCGGCTGACGACCTCGACCGCGCTCGATTCGATCGGCTTGTTCGTCACGTCCACGATCGGCAGGCGGCGCCGACGAAAGAAGAGCCGCGCGAGTTCCATCTCCCCGATCACGCTGGTGGGTTCGGTGTA
>CAZJMO010000020.1:4554-5750 GCA_964547085.1 uncultured Fibrobacteraceae bacterium
AATGCCCGGTACGGGATTGGAAGCTGTTGCACCATCGGGGATAAGAAGCAGGGCAGGGATCTTTTCACCAGGCTGCCGATGCGTGCGGTACTCGAGGAGCAGCCCCGCGGTCATCACCAGGCCCACCTGCCGGCGCGGATCGCAACGCTCGAGTTGCTCCGGCGGCGTGATGCCGCCCACCAGCGGCACGTTGGCGGCCTTCCAGCCCTCCATCGCCAGGTACATGCTCAGCGGCGTCTTGCCCGTCCGCGACACGCCCAGCAGGATCACGTCGGCGTCGGACAGCGTGTCGGGGTTCTGGCCGTCGTCGTGGCTGATCGCGTAATCGATGGCCTCGACGCGGGTGAAGTACTCGCGGTGCAGACGCCGGTAGAGACCGGGACGGAAATCGCTTGGTGCGCCGAACGTCGTGGCCAACTGCGCGAGCATGTCCCCCACCAGATCGACGTCCTTCAATCCCACTTCGCGGCAACACCGTTGCAGACGATTGCGCAGTTCCGGCGCCAGGATCGTGTGCACGACCATGAGCGCCCCGCGGCGCCGGGCCAGGTCCACCGCGGCGTCGATCTCTTCCACGCGGCGCACGCCGGGAACCTTGATCATGGGCACGTCGGGGTCGCCGAACTGCGCCAGCATCGAACGCACCAGGTGCTCGGCGCTGGCCCCTGTGCCGTCGCTGACGGCGAGGATCGGCGACTGCGTCCGGCGGTCAGCGACCATCGCCGTCACCATCCAGAAGCGGTCGCCAGATGTCGCGCACCAGGGACGGGACGTGCTGGTCGTGCGCACGCTCGTCCGCCCAGGCGAGGATCCGCGGATCGCGCGCGGCAGGCGTGGCCAGGCGTTCGGGATCCGGCGCGATCAGGCAACGGCCCAGGTCGAGACGGTCGGCGTCCCAGCACACCCGGACCGTGAAATCGCCCTCGCGCAGACCGTCGGTGTGGGTCTCGCAGGCTTCTGTGAGCAGTTCGAAAGCGGTATCGTCCAGATCGAAGACCCGACCGCGAAGAGAGCGGGCAAGATCAGCGCCTCTGCGGCCGTGGCCGGGATCGATGCCGTCGACGAAACGGCCCAGTCCGACGCCGAGCAGAGTGCCCGCCAACGCGATCGTCGGTTGTGGCCGGTCCTGGTCTGCCGCGTCCGCCGCTCTTTCGGTGGTCATCGCCGGCCGGCGGGTGGTGGCGCGGCGCCGGACC
>CAZJMO010000020.1:5760-18275 GCA_964547085.1 uncultured Fibrobacteraceae bacterium
CACCGCGAACAGTTCGATGACGCGCGCGTCGGCGTGGGTGCCGACAGACAGGCGGCGGCCGTTTTCCAGGACGCGCCCCCAGTGCGAGATCCCGTGCACGCCGTTCAGCGACAAGCTGTAGCCGTCGACGATGGCCCGCAGAAGATCACGAGTGATCACGCTGTTCCCTCCCGGTGAGACGATTGGCTGCATGCTATCATATGATCCCGATCCCGGTCACGCCTTCCGGACGGTTCGTCGACGGGCGCACCACCGTATATCGACAATCAAGATTCTCTATGTCCTTTTCTCACTAAATATGGTAAAAGATACATATCTGGTCGGGGGGCACCGACCTGGCTCCGAGGGAGGCCGAAGTTTGGGATTCCATCTCGCCCGTGAGATCCCACGCGGGTCGTCATCGAAAGTTACGACGTTCATCCTGCTACTGGCGGCACTCTGGGCCGCCCCGTCCGTTGCTGGGCTCCCGATCGATTTCGAGCAGCCGTATTATGTCCACCCCGGCATGCAGGTCTGGGACTTCTGCCTCGAACAATCCGGCGACCTCTACCACCTCTTCTACCACGCCGTCCCCACCGCGTCGCCGCATCCCGGCCAGGCCGACCACATCTGGCACGCCGTCAGCGACGACCTCGTCCACTGGTCGGCCCCGGTCGTGGCGCTTTCGGTGTCGGACGCGGTCCACGAAGCAACCGCGGTCTGGGCGCCCCACATCGCGCACGACCCCGACACCGGCCTGTGGTGGATGGCCTACACCGGTGTCGACGAGTCCTACAACCAGCGCCTCTGCCTGGCGTGGTCGCCCGACCTGGCGACCTGGAACAAGCTCAACGGCAATCCCGTCGTCGAACCGGACACGGCTCTGTTCAACTATTTCGCCGCGGGAACCTGGTCCTCTTGTCGCGACCCCTTCCTCTACCGCCAGGACGGCCTCTGGCACCTGCTCGCCACCGCCGAGGTGCCGGGCGATTCCGGCGGCAGCATGGGCGCCGTGGCCCACACCTCCTCCTCCGACCTGTCGACCTGGAGCACCACCGACGTCTACCTGGTCAACGACAGGATCGACCCGGAACCCGTTCCCGAGAGTTGCAGCTACTGCGTTTTCCAAGGACAGCACCATCTCTTCTACAGCGAAGGCGGCGGCTTCGGCGTCCGGCACGTCCAGACCGTCGATCCCGACCAGTGGTCCCTCGCCACCTGCGCGCTGATCGGCGTCGGCATCGCCCCCGAGATCGACACCTTCGACGGCGGCGCGCACCATGTGATCTCCCGTCTCGGACAGTTCAGGGACCACCCCGATTCGACAACCGCGCAGTTCGTGGCCCATTTCGACACGCTGCAGTTCGACGGCGGCGACCACCCGACGATCCGCGTCACGCCACCCCTGCAACGCGAGTTCGCCGCATACGGCGGCGACTGCTGCTGCGGCAATCCGTGCCTCGGCGACAATCCCGCGCGGCGCGGCGAGGATCCCGTCCGGCTGGAAGGCAACGGCTACTTCGGATCGGCGGAGATGTTCCAGGGACCATTCGGCGCGGGCGCCGCCAGCTACGGCTGCGGCGAGGCCGCCGAGGGCTACCTGAACAGCCACGCCTTCGAGGTCGACGCGCCGTTCATCTCGCTCCTGGTCGGCGGCACCGACGACCCGGCGCATTGCTTCGTCGCGCTCATGGACGCCCAGGCCGACACGGTCCTGCGGCGGGCGAGCGGCGACGGCCCCGACCCGATGACCCGCAAGTGGTGGGACGTGAGCGACCTCGTCGGCCGCGAGGTCTACGTCCGCATCGAGGACTCGGCCATCGACGGTCACATCAACGTCGACGACATCGTGGCGTCCAACAGCGGTCCCTCGACCGCGGCGCCGGCGACGACGCCCGCCGCCCTGATCGACCTCGGCCCGCGCCCCAATCCCTTCAACCCGAGCACGACGTTGCGCTTCAGGCTCACCCGGGCGACGACCTGCTGCGCGCACGTCCACGACCTGCGCGGCCGACGGGTGTGGACCTCCGGCGACGTGCGCGGTCGCGTCGGGACCAACGCCATCGAATGGTCGGGCATCGCGATCGACGGGCGGCGGGTTCCGGGCGGCGTCTATGTGTATCGGATCACGGCGGAACCGGACGCGGTCGTCAGCGGGAAGGTGACGTTGGTGCCGTGAGAGGCGTCGTTGCCCCGTCCCGGCCGCGGCTCGATGCGCGTGAGCCACGGCCGGCGACGGACACCTGCAGGAACCGGGAAGGGGTCACGCCCACCGGGCCTTGGCGGACATGGCCACGGATAGGTCGGTTCCTCACTGCAGGAAGCGCAATGCGCCACGCCGATCGACCTGGAAACGGTCGATCCGTTTCAGAATGAATCCTGAAACGTGAGTGCATCATATCAAAAACACTGTCACAAAATCAACAACAATCGTCAACAGTCCCGAGATCGTCTCGCAATCCCCCACTTGCTTGATCGTCATGCCTGTTGTATCATCATCACCACGAGGTGTGATGCAATGACGACCCTGATGCAGACCCGCAACATCCTGTTCTGGTGGTGGCCCTCCGCCGGACGGATGGGTCTGCCCTGATCAGGGCCTCACGCTTAGTGAACGACTCGACCGCCGGCTTCATCCAGAAGCCGGCGGTTTTTTGTACCCGGAAGGAGCGATCCCATGAACGCCAACGCGCCCCGAATTCAGACCCACCCCGACGAGAACGGCTTCTTCGGTCCGTACGGCGGCCGTTTCGTGCCCCCGCCGCTCGAACAACCGCTGCAGGAACTCACGGACGCCTTCCTCGCCCACCGTCGGGACGAGGTCTTCCAGGCCGAACTCGCGCGGGAACTGCGAGACTACTCCGGCCGTCCGACACCGCTCTACCACGCGCGCCGTCTGAGCGACCGCATCGGCTGCACCGTGCTTCTCAAGCGCGAGGACCTCAATCACCTGGGAGCGCACAAGCTGAACAACTGCCTGGGCCAGGCGATGCTCGCGCGCCGCATGGGCAAGACCAAGCTCATCGCCGAGACCGGCGCCGGACAGCACGGCGTGGCCACCGCCGCGGTCGCCGCGCGGTTGGGCCTGGCGTGCGACGTCCACATGGGCACCGAGGACATGCGGCGCCAGCGATCCAACGTGCTGCGTATGGAGTTGCTGGGCGCGCGCGTGGTGCCCGCCGAAGCCGGCGACAAGACGCTCACCGAGGCGGTGGACCAGGCGATCGGCGCGTGGGTGACCGACAGCGAACGCACGTTCTACCTGCTGGGCTCGGCCGTCGGCCCGCATCCCTATCCGCTGATGGTTCGCGAGTTCCAGTCCGTGATCGGGCGCGAGGCGCGTCGGCAATGTCTGGACCAGTTCGGCCGCCTGCCCGATCTCCTGGTGGCCTGCGCCGGCGGAGGCAGCAACGCGATCGGCCTGTTCCACGCCATGCTCGACGACCCGGACGTGCGGATGGTGGGCGTCGAGGCAGCCGGCAGCGGCGCCAAGACCGACCGCCACGCCGCCACCATGACCTGCGGCTCCCCCGCAATCCTCCACGGCATGAACACGTATTGCATTCCCGACGGCGAGGTCGCCTCGGGGCACAACCACTGCATCGCCGCGGGGCTGGACTATCCGGGCATCGGGCCCGAGCACAGTTACCTGAAGGATCTCGGGCGCGTGCAGTACGAGGCGGTCACCGACAGCGAGGTGCTCGCGGCGTTCGCGCTTCTGAGCGAACTCGAGGGCATCATCCCGGCGTTCGAGAGCGCGCATGCGCTGGCGTATCTCGAACGACTGCGCGGTTCGGTCGCGCCGGAGACGATGGTGATCGTGAACGTGTCGGGGCGCGGCGACAAGGATCTGGAAGAGTATTTCCGGCGCGTCGAATGAAGAGCACGGGCGTCGGGGCGGCAGCAACGACGGCTGTCCGCCCCGACGCCGGGATCGATCAGGGACCGCTCATCTCGAACACCGCCTCGACCGTCCCCGGGGACGGGACCACAGTGTGGCCGCCGACGACCAGTGTCGCCAGCCGCGCCGCGACCGCGGGCGGGAGATCCTCGAAGACCTCGTCCAGCGGGATGTCCCACTCCGCCGCCAGACCCGCCATATCCGTCATGAACCAGCCGTAGGCCTCGCCCTGGAGGTGCGCTTTCGCCGGTGCGGGCGCCGCGTCCGGCAGCTTGCCGACCTGCTCGCCGGAAACGAATGCGTCCAGCCCGGCGGTGGTCTTGGCCGCGACGACCAGCATCACGGTGTCGCCGCGATGCCCCAGGGCGAACACCCGACCTTCCGCGTCCATGGGCGAATGGAAGGTGCGCAGGCGGCAGCCGGAGATGTCGCGAGGCTCGCCTTCGCTCAGGAAGTTCAGCACCGGACTGGCTCCGAAGCGGTCGTACATGGCCTCGCCTTCGGTCTCGTCGTGCGTCCGCAGCAGGACCACGAATCCGGCGTCGGGAACCCCCGCGAACGCGACCTCCGCGAGCGGCCCCATGATGTCCTCGAGCGTGAACCCGAGCGTGCTCTCGACAACCTCGAAGGGCGCGGCGGCCATCGGATTCATCGCCGCGGACGATGGGTTCGCCGCCATCACCTCCCGGTACAGTTCCTTGAAGAGGGTCGCCTTGCGCGCGCCCTCGTGGACGAGACAGACCTCGGCGGCGTAGGTGTCGGCGGGGAGTTGATCGAGCAGCTGACTGCGGCCGGACGGACACTCCGTGAACGGAATCAGAACGCTCCCCGGCTCGTACGTCGAGCGGACGACCATGCCGGTCAGGAGATAGTCGATGCCCATCCAGGACGCCTGCGAGCCGTATTTTTCCATGAGCGAATGCATGCCGGGTGCAGTGTAGGCCGTGGATGCGTCGAAGGGCCACCCTGCCAGATTCTGGAATTCGGGGGCCACGTAGACCTGCAGGTCGTGGTCGCTGTCGCGATGGCAGCGCTGATAGTCGTCGGTGCCGACCAGGCCCGGGTCGGGCGCGTCTTCGAGCCGCGCGCGCATCTCGCGCAGCAGGTCCGGGTCGTCCGAGGCGAGGAGCCGCACGCCGTCGCGCCAGACGAGAACCGGATCGTCGGCGTCGCCGAGCACGTGCACCGGCGTGTCGTCCCAGGCGCGCGTTTCCCGCGCGTGTTCCACCAGGAAGGCCTCGAGATTCGAAGCGGCGGCCTCGTCCTTGGCCTCGAGGCTCACGAAGACGCGCGGGTCGCCGGTGGTGGTGTCGCCGGCGGCCGGATGCACGGTGACATCGGCGCGCACGAGGTCGGCCATCACCGCGTGGATGTCGGCGCGCGGATCGTCGGAGATCGCGAGGCCGAGGTCGGTCAGGACGTGATCACGGCGGTCCGGCTTGTCCAGTTCGGCCACCAGGAGGTCCATCAGCCCCTGCTGGTCGAGGGCGGCTTCGAGCGTGGCGAGACGGTCGAGCCGCATCCAGAACAACGTGTCGTCGGGCAACGCGCGGTCGATGCCGCGCGGCGCGGGTGAGCAACTGACGAGAACAAGCAGGAACAAGCCGAGGCCCAGGAGGAGGTCGCGGCGAGAGGCGAGGTGGCGCATGACGGTCCTTTCGACCGAAGACGATGCCGCTCCCCCGAGCGGCTCGCGCCCAGACTACAGAACCCGGAACGTTACTGTCAACGAGACCTCACCCAGCGGTCGGCCGAGCGGACCGATCACCAGCGCAGCGCCACGCCGAGCGCCCGATCGCCGCTTGCGAGGTCGGGCTCAGCCAGGATGCTCCGGGCGCGCTCCAGGGCTTCCTCGCGCGTCATGGCGCGATCGGCGCGGGAGAACAGGACGCTCCCGACCAATCCCACCGCCACACCGATCAGGACCATTGTCTCGCCCGTGCGCACGCGGGTCGGCTTGGGCTCGGTTGCGTCGTCGCCGTCGGTCCGGCTGCTCTCGACGATGCCGGCGCCGATCAACGCCGTCACCAGACCGGCCCCCGCGATTCCCGCCGCGATCGACTGCGTCTTCTCGCGCCGGCTCCTGTGGTCGAACAGGAGCGAGTCGGCGAGTGCGCCCTCCGCGTACAGGCGCCGCGCCGTGTGTCCGATCGCGTCCTGCTCCGCCAGAAGATCCAGCAACGCGGCATGCGAGCCATCGGCGCTGTCGGCCATGGCTGAGGCGTCCCGGGCGAGCCGGAAACCCACGGTGCCCGAGTAGAACGCCTCCGACGCCCACTCGCGGCGAAAGGTTCCCAGGCCGCGCACGACGCGACGGCTCTCGGGATCGATCCCGACCGGATCCACTGCCGGCGCGTCGCCGTAGGGCTGGAATCCGTCCCAACACCACTCCAGCACGCCGTCGTGCATCCCGAACAGACCCAGTTCGTTGAACAGGAACTCGCGGACCGGGCCGATCCCGTCGGGATCCTCGACCGGCGGCACCGAGCAGGCGCCGCCGCAGCGCGCGGCGAATTCCCACTCCGCCTCGGTCGGCAGCCGGTAGCCGTCGGCGAAACGGTCCCAGCGCACCTGCTCGCCCGCGAAACGGTAGGCGGGCGCCAGTCCGTCGCGGCGACTGCGCCAGTTCGCATAGCGCACGGCGTCGCGGAAGGTGACGCAGGTGACCGGCCAGTCGTCCGCCTGGACGTATCCGGGGGCGCGCCCCCAGATCAGTTCCGTGGATTCGCCGCGACGGTTGGCGATCTCTGCGTCGGTCGCGTAATCGGCGTCCCTGGCGAAATCGGCGAAATCGGCCACTGTCACGACCGTCCGATCCAGCAGGAACGGTCGGGTCAGCGTGACCCGGTGCAACGGTTCGGCGTGCGGCTGGAAATCCTCGACGGTGCCGCCCATGACGAATGAACCGGGCGCTACGTAGCTCGCCGCCGGCAAACTGTCGGCGCCGGCGACGGACAACATCAACAAGGTCGCCAGACCGGCAATGGAACTGAAGGCGATCAAGGCAGGTGTCCTCTTCGGGAGTGCTTGCGGCGCATCGTTCCGTGGCCGCAACGCCCATGTTACGGGAGATTCCTCGGCGGTCAATCCTCCACCGCACGGAGTTCGCATCGAACGCCGCCCGCCGAGCCCCCGGCATGATTCATCAACCGCGACACGATCCCTCACAGACCGCTCGGACGGTCGTCGATGGTGCGACCGGTCAGCCGGATTGCAATACGGATAACTTTACGTCACAATGCGGGCAAAATGTAACGAACAAGACCAGTCTTCTTGACATTAGATTCCGACATTCGGATTCGCTTCATTCTCTCTCTCGCCGAACCCACCCTCGACAAAGAGGTTGCGAAAGTATCCAGAATAACAATCCTCCGCGCTTTTCCGGGCGTCCTCCTTGCACTACCCAGAGCGAGATCGGGGGCAGGTCCTGCCCCCCTTGGAGTTCAAGGAGGACATATCGTGACATCCCGGATACACCGCACCATTCTGCTAATGGCGCTGATTCTCGTCTCGGTCGCCGCCGGATCCGCGAGCGCCTACGAGTTCACCTATTGCTGGTCCTGCAGCCCCATGACCGACATCGACGGCCATCCGCTCGCGCCGGCCGTCGAGTACGAAGTCTGGTTGCGGACCAATTCCGATCCCGCCGTAAGGATCGCGACCGTGGAGAGCGACACCGCATACGTTCTTTCCGTATCCGAAGAGGCCGAATATAGCCTGTGCGTCTACGGCGTCGATGCTCTGGGACGGCGTTCGGTTCCGAGCGAGTGGTCGGACCCGGTCACGGTCGAACGGACCACCGACGTGCCGGACGTCACCGCCGCGGGATTGCGGCCCGCCTACCCGAATCCGTTCAACCCCCGGACCACCCTCAGCTACGCGATCCCGGCCGACCTCGCCCCCGGCGCCTCCGTCCACCTGTTCGTGTACGACGCGCGCGGCAAGCAGGTGCGCCGCTTCCAGATCGACCGCACCCCCGGTTGGCACGAAGTCCAGTGGAACGGCCGCGACGACCGTGGTCAGAGCGTGGCGACCGGCGTCTACATGGCCCGCTTCATCTGCGGTCGCACCGAGCAGACGACCAAGATGACCCTCATGAAGTGATCGCCGACGGCCACGGCTCCAGCACCCGGCCCAGCGTCTTCTGGCCCTCGTACCAGCTCAACGCGAGCCCGTAGTTGGTCACCGGGATGTCGGCCTCGCGCAGCCGCCCCACACGCGCCAGCAGCTTCTGCGGCCGAATCATGCAGCCGCCGCAGTGGATGGCGACCGCGTACTGCCGCAGCTCCTCGGGATCGGGGAACTCGCGGCCGAAGGCGTGGACGAACTCCAGACCCGGCACGGCCTCACCCAGCTTGGTCGGGATCTGCACGGTGCCGATGTCCTCGGCGATGCGGTCGTGGTTGCAGGCCTCGGCGATGAGCACCTTGTCTCCGGCCTTCAATCCGTCCAGCGCGCGAGTGCCCTCGACGAACACCGACATGTCGCCGCAGGCCGACTGGTTGATCATCATGATCGAAAAGGTCGTCAGCGGGATCTCGCGCGGCACCCAGGGATCCATGATGTCGATGGCCTGCGAGTCGGTGAGCACCAGCTGCACGCCGCCGCAGTGCTCGAACGAGCGCAGGAAATCCTGAAAACCCTGCTTCTGCTGCTCCACGAGCATCTGGTTCCCGCAGCGGGCCAGACCCAGATCGACGCGGTAGAGCCCCACCGGCACACCGGCGCGCAGCAGCGCCTCCATGGCCATTTCCTGCGGGCGCAGGAGGCGGCCCGACGGCGATTCCTCGTCCATGGGAATGTGCAGCACGACCGCACCGTGGCGCGTGACCATGGGCAACAGCGGCGTCTGCTCCGGGGTCCGGCCGGCGGCCTCGGCCAGGAACGCGGCCAGCTTGCTGCTGCCGTCGGGCGCGGCGAGGTCGAGATCCAGGACGGGGGTGGCGGATCTGTCGGGAATCACCGACAGACAGAACCGGCGCGCCTGCGCGACCGTGGCGCCGCTGCCGACGAGGCGATGGCCGTCGTCGTCGTGGCGATTGAAGACCACGCAGAGACGCCGATCCAGCTTCCGGGCGAGCGTGGCCACCGAATCCTCCACGGTCAGTTCCGCGGCCAGCAGCGCCTGCACCGGGTCGATCACCAGCACCACCAGATCGACCTCTTCGAGCGCGTCGAGCGTCTTGCGCCGCTTCTTCTCGCCCAATCGCGATTCCTCGTCCAGGCCGGCGGTGTCGAGCAGCTTCACCGGGCCGATCTCGTGGATCTCCATGAGCGCGCTCTTGATGTCGGCCGTGGTGCCGGGCTGCGCATCCACGATGGATGTCTCCTGCTGCGTCAGCAGGTTCATACACGTGGACTTACCGGCGTTGATGCGGCCGAAGATGCCGATGATCTTGCGTTCGATGCGGGCCATGGGACGCTCCCTGAGCGCGAGTCGACGAGATTTGAAGGACCGGCACCAAGATAGCCGACCGCGACCGACCGGACCAGCCCGCACCCGCACCGCGTAGCGCCTCGGCCCCCGTCGATCTAGAATGACTGGATGATCAATCACCCCGGAGGATCTCCGGCGACAGTACCGAACGACCGTGAGGAGGGCCCATGCGCCCACCGATCCTGACCCTGCGTGGACAACTCGGCGGCCGAACACTCTCGTTTCCACTCGGCGGCGGCGACCACGAGATCGGGCGCGCCGACGCGTGCACCGTCCGTCTCGACGAAGCCTCCGTGAGTCGCCGCCACGCGCGGGTCAGTGTCCGGGGCGAGGAAGTCGTGCTCGTGGATCTGGGCAGTTCGAACGGGACCCGCCTCAACGGCGCCGTGATCACCGGAACCGCCGCGCTGAGCGCCGGCGACGTGATCGACCTGGGCAACGTCCAGCTGGCGGTGGACGGCAACGGCAACACGTCCCTGTTCCTCGAACAGACAAGGGTCCGCGAGGGACTGTCGGTGAACGTGGACGAGTTGCGCCGCGCGCACACCAACGAGCGCGACAAGAAGGCGTACCTCTTCCGCATCCTCGCCGAGGCCGGCGAATTGCTGGCGCGCCCGCTCACGCCGGAGAAGATCTTCGACCCGCTGCTGAAACTGGTCGAGAAGGCGCTCCAGCCCGAGCGGGCGTTCCTGCTGCTCCAGGAGGAAGACGACGACGAGCCGCGGATCGTCGCCTCGCGCGTCCACGGCGGCGTGCCCGGCGGCATGATCCTCAGCCACACGCTGCTGGCCCGCGTCATCGAACAGCGCACCGCGTTCCTGACCGAGGACGCCAGCCGGGACGAACGACTCCAGGGCGGCGACAGCATCGTCGGCGCCGGAACGCGCTCGGCCATGGCCGCGCCGCTCTTCGACAACGAACGCGTGATCGGCCTGCTCTACGCCGACAGCAGCGACCCCGGCGTCCACTACGACCGCGACGAGCTCCAGGCCTTCGTCCTGCTCGCCAACGTGGTCGCCGTGGCCATCACCCACGCCCGCTTCCACGCCCTGGAGGAAGAACGGCGCCGCCTCAACACCGAACTCGTCGCCGCCCGCCGCATCATGGCGCGCCTGCTGCCCCGCGAAATGCCGACCCTGCCCGGCCTCAACGTGACCGCCCACCTCGTCCCCTGCGAGGAAGTGGCCGGCGACCTCTACGACGTCCGCCTCCTGCCGGACGGTCGGCTCCTCCTGGTCGTCGGCGACGTCGCCGGCAAGGGGCTGTCCGCGGCGCTGCTGGTGGCGGCGCTGTTGCCCGCGATCCGCATCGTGGCCGACGAATGCGCCGACCTGGGCCGGCTCGCCTCCCGCATCAACGACCAGATCTTCGACGCCACCGAGGCTGTCCGGTTCGCGACCCTGTTCCTGGGCCTGCTGGATCCCCGCACCGGCCGACTGGATTTCGTGAACGCCGGCCACAACCCGCCGCTGATGATGGCTCCCGGCGGCCTCTTGACCGCGTTGCCGCCGTCGGGCCCACCGGTCGGCATGGTGCCCGACCTGGAATATCCGGTGAACCACGTGACCCTGAAGCCGGGCTGCCGCCTGGTTTTCTACAGCGACGGCCTGACCGAGGCCATGAACGGCGACGAGGAGATGTACGGGGAAGAGCGCCTGCACGAACTGCTGGCAGGCTGCCCGGGATGCACGCAGACCGACCTGCAGCGCCGCGTCCTGGACGACGTCGCGACCTTCACCGGCGGCGCGCCGCCGATCGACGACGTCACGCTGGTGCTGGTGGAGCGGACTTCTACCGCACCAGGCTGAGCTTGCAGGTCTCGGTCCCGGCCGCGGTGCGCAACCGCGCCAGGTAGACCCCCGCGGCCACGGCCGCCCCCGCATCGTCGCAACCGTCCCAGGTCACGCTGCCGGCTCCGGCGGCGCGGTCGTCAAGGACGAGCCGACGCACCCGGCGCCCACGCGCGTCGTAGACCACCAGATCCACCGACCCGCCCACCGGCTGGCTCCAGCGCAGGGTGACGCGCGGATTGAACGGGTTCGGCGCCGCGTCCAGCGACAACGACGGCGCGCTCGGCGGCGCGTCGGTGACCATGTGCCAGGCGCGCACCGCCACGTTGTCGAAGTAGGGAGCGGGCGTGCCTTGCGTCACGTATTCACCCCAGCACCAGGGACCGCCCTCGAAGGCCTCGAGCCGTACCTGGGCCCAGCGCGCCCCCGGAACGTCGGACACGTCCAGCGGCATGGCCACCCGGAAATAGCCCGGTCCGGTCGGCATCGACGCGCCGTTGAGCCACGACCACCTGGTCAGCTTCCAGCTTTCCTCCTCGAGCATGGCCGGATCCTCGGCGTCGGTGACCCGGTAGGTCCAGCCGTACGTGGTCACGCCGCATTCGTAGGTCTGCATGTGCGCGTAGACATCGAACGCAATCTCTCCTCCGTCGGCATTTTCCGGCCAGCTGAAATACGGTGAGACGACCCCGTTCCAGACACCGGCATTGGCCGGCGCCGGGCCGAACGCGACGCCGTGACCGTCGAGTCCGGCGGTGACGTTGAAGACCCAGCCGTACGGGCCGTAGCACCAGTCCACGCAAGGCGTCCCGCCGGTTCCGGGCACGACCTCGCCGTCGTCGATGAACGACACCTGCCAGGAGTCGTTCTGGTGCGCCGGATCGGGGTCGACGTCTTCCAGCCCCGACCGCAACGCCGTGAAATCGCCCACCCAGGGCGTTCCGTCCGGAAACCAGTCCGCCGACATGCCGGACTCGAAATCCTCGGCGCTGACCACGACGCCGTCGACGGTCACGGTGATGTCGTCGAGCTGGCAGGCGCCGTCGCCGGGCCAGCCGCCGTCCTCATCCGAAGCAGCGCCGTCGGATGTCACGCGGAATCGAAGCTGGATCTCATCGTTGCCGTCGCCGACGTAGTCGGCGGGCTCGTACGTAACGGTCTCGTTCAGCGGGTAGTCGAAAGCACCGGTAAGATCTTGCAGCTTGCGCCAGATTCCGCCCTCGTTCCACTCGACGAAAACGTAATCCCAGTTCTCTTCGACATCGACCCGGACCGTACCGGTCAGCAGGACAACGTTGTTAACGCTGTTGTCCGTCACCTGGTAGGTGAACATCAGGCCCTGGTTCCAGTCGTTGCCATACCCGGGATCACCGTCGAAGTCGGTGCCGCACCACATCGAGTAGGTGCC
>CAZJMO010000021.1:0-14516 GCA_964547085.1 uncultured Fibrobacteraceae bacterium
TGGCTGATCGCGTGCTTCTCGTGCGGCGCCAGTTCGGCCAGCGTGCGGTCGCCGCCCGCGGGCACGAAAATCGGATCGTAGCCGAATCCGGCCACGCCGACCGGCTGACGGCCGATCCGTCCCAGCAGGCGGCCCTCGGTCGCCAGCTCGAGCCACGTCGCCGCGTTGGTCGCGCGTCCGGGAGCTTCGGCCGGCAGCCCGGCGGGCGCCACGCGCACTTGCGGTCCCGACCGATCGTCCCGGCCGGCCGCGGTCCACAGGCGTGTGTCCGGCAGACGCACCGCGTCGTCGGGCGCGTCGGCGGGTCGCCCGCCGGCCAGGAACGGCGCGACCAGTTCGTCGACGATTCCCACCAGGCGCTCGCGGTCCAGGCCCCAGCCCGTGGGCACCGTGCGCATCCAGGCGTGGTAGTCGGCCCAGGCGCGACGGCGGTCGCTCAACTCGTTCCAGAAGCGGTCCGGATCCTCGTTCGGCCCCAGGGCGATGGACCGCGCGTAGGGATCGTGCAGCCACCGGACCGCCGCGGGCGCGGCCTCGTCGGTATCGAGGCGGCCGGCCGGGCGCGGGTCGATCCACACCATGCTGGTCTCGAAGCGGGCGTCGCGCGCCTCGTCCGGGACCGCCGCCATCATCTCCAGCATGAGCGCCGTGTTGTCCTCGTAGCGCGCCTTTGGACCGGCGAAGCGCGAGGCGAAGATGTCGGGCACGCCGCCGAGGATACGCACCTGGAACGAGGTGTCGTCCGCGACGGCGATCTCACCGGTGTAGGCGGCCGTCAGCAGCGCCTTGCGCGTGGCGTTGCCCAGGGTGGTGGTACCGTCCTCGATGATCTCCGGCAGCCCCGGATGATCCAGGCTCGACGTCACCTCGAACGGCAGGTCGGCGCAGATCTCGCGCATCTCGCAGAGCTTGTCCTCGTTGCGGCTGGCCAGGACGATGGTCCGCTTCTCACCGCTCATGACTCCAGCACCTTGTGTTGCAGTTCGTTGATCTTGGCGATCGCCGCGGTCGAGAGGTCGAGCATACGGTCGAGTTCCTGGCGCCCGAACGGCGTGCGCTCGGCCGTGCCCTGGATCTCGATCAGCCCGCCGCCCTCGGCCATGACCACGTTCATGTCGGTCTCGGCCGTGGAATCTTCCTTGTAGTCCAGGTCCATGAGGATGGAACCTTCGACCACGCCCAGGCTGATCGCGCCGACCATGGCGCGCATGGGATGACGACGCAGGCGCAGACGCGAAAGCGCGTCCCACAGCGCGACCGCGGCGCCGTTGATCGACGCGCAGCGAGTGCCGCCGTCGGCGCGGATCACGTCGCAGTCCAGGGTCACGGTCAACTCGCCCAGGGCGTGCAGATCGGTGATCGTGCGCAGGGCCCGACCGATCAGGCGCTGGATCTCCATCGTGCGGCCGCCCTGGCCGTTGCCGGCCGCCTCGCGCCGCATGCGGTCGCCGGTGCTGCGCGGCAGCATGCCGTACTCGGCGGTCACCCAGCCCTGCCCGCCGCCCTTCAGCCAGCGCGGCACGCCGTGGCTGATCGATGCGGTGCAGATCACGTGGGTGTTGCCCATCTCGATCAGGCACGACCCCTCGGCGTGGGGCAGGTAATCGCGGGTGATCCTCGTGGCGCGCAGCTGGGTCTCGCCGCGGCCTTCGCTTCGTTCACTCATAACTCGTCGTCCTTCCGGACGAGATCCAGACGGCCCGCGGCCTCCAGCTCGTCCAGGTTCACGGTTGTCACTCCGGGGATGGCCTGGCCCAGGAAACGGGCGCCAACCTCGGTGAAGGTCCAGGGAATGTCACTCAGATAGAAGGTCAAGTTGCCGACGCCGTTCCCGACGCGCAGCAGATCCTCGCCGGCGAGCGTCCGTTCCGCGGACGCGGCCAGCGCCTCGGCGGAATCGACCAGCGCGACATCGGGCCCCATGAAGCGTGCGATGGCGGGTTTCAGCAAGGGATAATGCGTGCAGCCCAGAATGAGCGTATCGACGCCGCAGTCGCGCAGGCCGGTGAGATACTCGCTGCATGCCAGCTCGGTGATCGGGTGGTCGGTCAGGCCTTCCTCGGCCAGCTGGACGAAGAGCGGGCACGGTCGGGCGTGGATCAGGCCCGGATCCAGACGCGACGCGAGACCTTCCTGGTAGCGGCCCGACGTGATGGTGCCGCGCGTGCCGATCACGCCGATGGGCCCGCCGCGGGTCACCGACAGCGCTGTCGCCACGCCCGGCTCGATCACGCCGAGCACGGGGACGGGCAGCTTCGCGGCGAGCGCGTCGAGGGCGAAGGCGCTGGCGGTGTTGCACGCCACGACCAGCAGTTTGATGTCCAATCTCATCAGGAAGCGGGCGTCCTGCCAGGCGAAGGCCTGGACCGTCCCGGCGCCCTTGGTGCCGTAGGGCACGCGCGCGGTGTCGCCGAAATAGACGATGTTCTCCGCGGGCAGGCGGCGGTGCAACGACCGCAGGACCGTCAGGCCGCCCAGCCCCGAGTCGAAGACCCCGATGGGCCGGGCCGCGTCGGCCGCAGGCACTAGAGCCACCTCCGCAGATCGAAGGAGTGGTCGAGTGAGAGGTGGCCGCCGAGAGTCTCGGTCTCGCTGCCGTCGACGAGGATGCGGCAGGTGCGCAGCTGCGGGAAGTTGAGCGCGACGGTGCGCAGGATCGAGATCAGGGTGGCGGCCTCGGCCGCACTGCCGCCGGGGTGGCCGATCACCAGCTCGGCGCTGAAGTCGAGCACCGCGTCGCCGGATTCCTGGTCGAGGAACGCCGCCAGGACTCGCGTGCGGCCGGGCAGGGCGCTGATGGCGCCGCTGCGCGCGGGGCCCTCGCAGAGCTCGTTCATCAGGGCCAGCAGATCCTCCTCGGCGCGACCCCGACTGGGAATGCGTCGTCGTTCGGACACGAAGCCCGAGGCGTCCCACTCCGGGAAGACCAGGATCACGGCGCGATCGCCGGCGGGCGCCTCGTCCGCGGAAATCAGCTCGTCGGCGACCAGATCCTCGGTTGCCGTACCGGCGCCGTCGCCCAGATTGTAGAGGAACCAGCCGCAGGCACCGGCGAGCAGGACCAGCGCGGCCCAGAACGGCCAGCGCAAGGTACCGCGACGCCGGTCGCGCCGACGGCGATCCGACCCCGCGGACGGCGGGTTGGTCATCGGTTCGCCTCCCCCGCCAGGTCCTGGCCGCTGTGCGCCACGCGATCACGATAGACCTCGACGGCGCCGGCGATGGCGCGGGCCAGTTCGCGGCGATAACGGTCGCGGCCCAATTGCCGCGCCTCGTCGGGATGCGTCAGGAATCCCATCTCCACCAGCACGGCGGGCATCCACGCGCCCACGAGGACGCGGAAGCCGGCCTGGCGCACACCGCGGTCGGGCAGCCCCAGATCGCGGCAGACTTCCGCCTGGACCACCTCGGCCAGATCGCTGCTGGCGGAGATGTAGCGGTTCTGCACCAGATCCCAGACGATGAACTCGACGTCGTCGGGCTCGTCGTGCGCCTGGTTCTCGACCGTCTCGACGCTCTTGCTCCAGTCGCTCTTGGCCGGCGAGAGGAAGTACGTCTCCAGACCGTTCGCACCCTCGTTGAACCAGCCGTTGCAGTGCAGCGAGACGAAGAGGTCGCCCCCCGCCGCGTTGGCTATCTCGGCCCGCTCGGCGAGCCCCAGATGGTCGTCGCCGTCGCGCGTGAGCACGACCTCGAAACCGCGGTCGCGCAGTCGGTCGGCCAGTTCCCGGCCCACCTTCAGGTTCACGTCCTTCTCCAGGAGGCCGCCGGCGCCCTCGACGCCGGGATCGGAGCCGCCGTGACCGGGATCGATCACCACGGTGCGGATCTCCAGTTTTCGCGTGACGTCGACCGGGGCGGCGCCCAGCGCGAGCTCGGCCTGCCCCCGCGGCACGGGATCAGGAAGCGCCGAGACCTGTTCCTCTTCCACCACCAGCACGATCTCGCGGCCGTCCTGCGCGGTGTAGGTGCGGTAGCGCGTGACCAGTTCGTCCACGCGCACGGTCACCACCACGTGGCCTTCGAACTGGCGCGGACGGATCGAGCGCACCAGCCCGCGGGGCGAATTCTGACGCAGGCGACCGAGGTCGGCCTGGGCACCGTAGATCTTCAACTCGATGACCCCGGCCTCGGGACTGCTGGCGCGGAAGCTGAGCGCCTCCCGACAGAGCACGTGCAGGCCGGTGGCGCGGGTCAGTTCGTTCACGCGCAGACCGACCACGTTGAGGTTGGCCTGGCCGAGCAGCACCCTGCGTTCCTCCGCCCGCCACTGCACGTAGAGGCCGGACTCCGGCGCCAGGATGCCGGTCACGAAGACCATGGGCAGCCAGAGGTCGCCGTCGTGGTAGAGCACCGGCACCGGCAACAGCACCTCGCGGTCGCCCATCGACACCAGACGGCTGCCGTCGGTGAAGCGGAAGCTGTGCTCGCCGGCGGTCAGGGTGAGATGGCGGCTGGTGCCCTGCCACAGGCGGCTGGCCTGGAGCAGGTCGGCGGCGACGGACGACCGCACGTACAGCTCGCGCGAGCCGGACAGGAGCGTTCGGCCGACGATGCGACTGGTGCGGTCGATGGCGCGGTCGGAAACCGTGATCGAGATGTCGGCGGCGTCGGGGTCGACCTGACGCCAGGCCAGCGGATCGTCCGCCTGGGCCAGGACCGCGGTCGCGAGCAGCAGCGTCAGCCCGAGCAGCAGGAGCCGCGGACGCCCCGCGAATCGCCGGATATGTGTTGCCATGCCTCTCCTTCGCCCGGGCGGGCGGGTCGCTCAGCCGCGGCGGCCGGTGATCTTGGCCATCTGCCGTTCGGCGTCGCGCGTGGCCGTGTCATGACGCTTGTCGTAGAGCTTCTTGCCCCGGCCCAGCGCCAGTTCGACCTTCACCAGGCCGTGCTTGAAGTAGATCTTCAGCGGGATCAACGTCCGGCCGCCCTCCTCCAGCTTGGGCAACAGCTTGCGGATCTCGCGCTTCGAAAGCAACAGCTTGCGCGGCCGGAACGGCTCGTGGTTCATGCGGTTGGCCATCTCATACGGCCCGATGTGCATCTTCTGGAGCCACAGCTCGCCGCGCCGGAACTCGGCGAAGCTGTCGCCCAGGTTCACGCGACCGCCGCGCAGGGCCTTGACCTCGCTCCCCAGCAACACGACGCCGACCTCCATCGTCTGGAGGATCTCGTACTCGTGCCTGGCCTTGCGGTTCTGCGCGATGATCTTGATGCCGGGCTGGGCCTTCTGCTTCGCCATGCTTCCTCGTCTCGGGGTTGCGTGTCTCCGGTGAAGCTAGCACGCCGCCGGGCGACCCTCAAGCTCGGGCGCCGACGACCGTCCGAAAGTCGCGGAAAATCCATTTCCCCGGTTGACAGGTTCTCGTGTCGGGACTAAGTTTCTCGCCCGCCGCTGAAAATGCGGCGACATTGCGAATATTGGTGCCCAGGTGGCGGAATTGGTAGACGCGCTACGTTCAGGTCGTAGTGGGGGAAACCTCGTGGGAGTTCGAGTCTCCCCCTGGGCACCACGCAACCGCCGTACGGCGGTATTTTTTTCCCCCGTCCCAGCCCTCTCCGGCCCCCCCGTCCCTCCTAGCCTGGCGATCTTCCCCGACAACGACCGATCCCGATCCGGCACGCCTCCTGCATAGCTTGCTCCAGACATCGACTGGAATCCTGTCGCGTCACCTCCGTGACCGCAGTCGTTTCCGTTCCGCCTGGAGGCCCATATGCGCTGGATCGACATCCCCTTGCCCCGCCCCGGCACCTGCCAGGAAACCGACCGCTTCCTGGATGAGGCCCGAGCCCTGGCCGATTCGATCCCCGACCTGCAGCGCCGGTACGGACTGGACACGCCCGCGATCACCCGGCGCATGGAAGAGGCCGGCCGCAAGCTCTTCCAGGCCGTGACCGCCCAGGATCCCGCCGCCTTCCGGCCGGATCCGACCCGCCCGGGCGCAGACGCTCCCGAGACCGAGGATCGCCTGGGCTACCACCTGATCGTCGCCCCCGAGCAGGACGGCCTGCCCTGGCACTGGCTCCACAACAGCATGGCCTACCTGCTGGAGACCTGCGCCATCAGTTCGGCGCGCCACGGCTCGCGCGTACCGGAGATCGACGCGCCGCGCCTGTGGATGCAGCGGCACAGCGACGCCCTCTTCGCCGACGGCGCCGACGCAGGCGGCCGGCAACGCCCGCGCGCCGAAATCCTCTTCGTCCCCGGCCACGGCCGCGACGAGATCCGCCGCCTGATCTTCCGCGAGGCAGAGGGCATCGACCAGGCTCTGGACGCGGTCGCCGATTCCGGCGCCCGTCTGCGGATTCCAGGCGCCATCACGCCGGGACTGCTGGCCGCGCGCGCCATGCTCTATCAGGTCCTGCACTTCGCCGCACCCACGAGCCAGCCGCCCGAGGTTTCCGGCGCCGGCGAGAACCGATGGCTGGCGAGCCTCATGGCCGCCGCCGGCAACGAGGATTCCGACACCGTCGATGAACTGGTCGGCATGGATCTGGAGGTTCTGGGCGTGGATCCCGTGGAAGCCGCGCTGGACCAGGCCCTGGAGTCCTTCACGCGCCGAGAGGCGACCGCATCGGTCGGCGCCCGGTCCGCAAGCGGGCCGGTCCACGCACCCGGCTGGCTGCTCGACGACGGTCCGGTCAGTCCCGAATACCTGGGCCGCGACGGCTGTCTGCCGCCGCTGGTGTTCTCCAACAGCTGGTGCAGCTTGAACTGGCTCGGGCAGCGCTTCCTCGGCGCCGGCGCGTCCACGTTCGTCGGCACGTCCATTCCCGTCTACAGCCGGCCCGCCCGACGGTTCGCCGCGCTGTTCTACGGCGCGCTCGCCACCGGTCGCGGCGCGGGCCCGGCGCACCGCCAAGCGGCCCTCGCCCTGCGCGACCAGCTGGGCGCCCAGCACCCGGGTTGGCTCGCCCACGGCATCCAGGGCTACGGCGCGCTGCGCCTGCACGACCTTTAATACCGAACGAAGCGGTCGCGGAGGCCATTACCGGCAAGGGCACATGCAACCCTCGCCGGATGTCGTGCGTCTAATCTGAGTCCACCATGCCGACCACGGCATTGATTCCGAACCGATTCGCCGCTAACCTGACACCAAGCGCAACCGCAGCGCCGGATCGCCGACGCCCGACGTTCTTGAACGGACAGGTCATGCCGCCCGCCGTCGCCCAGGAAAACTTCCTCGACCGCACGGTCCGTCTGGTGTTTTCACGCCGGATGTTTCTGCTGCTGGGCGCCCTGTCGGTGGTGTTCTGCGTTTTCGCGGCGATCGACGCCACCAAGGTCCGCCCCAACGACGGCACCGTCTGGCTCCTGGGCCGCCCCACGCTGACCGTCCTGAAGGTGGTCCCCCGCGGCACGGCGCCGCCGACACCCCTGCGCCGCAACGACAAGATCGAGGGCATCGCCCACCAGATCGTCCGCTCACCGCGGCAAGCGGCCGAGGTCCTGGGCCGTCAGGAACCCGGCTCGACGGTCCCCTACCTCATCGAACGCAACGAACATCCGCTGCTGGTCCAGGTCCCGCTCTCCGGCTTCCGCGCCGCCGATCGTTTGTACATCATCAACGTCATCCTGGCCGCGGTCTACCTGATGATCGGGCTGCTCGTCTACGTCAAGAGCAACAACGACCGCCCGGCCAGGCTCTTCTTCCTGCTCTGTCTGGCCTTCGCCGTCTATTTCATGACCAACCTGGAGCGGTCCAGCTACTTCTGGGGCGACATCATCACCCGCAACGGCGGCGCCTTCGCCCGGTTCCTCCTGCCCGCGTTCTTCCTCCAGTTCTTCCTCGTCTTCCCTGAGAAGAAACACGTCCTGTCCCGACATCCGTTTCTCTCGCCGCTCCTGTACCTGCTGCCGGCCATGTTCTACCTGCGGTTCACGCTGGACCAGTTCTTCGGCGACCAGGGCGCGCAGATCGACGCGGTGACCTGGATGATCCTGGGCACCTACTACGTGGCCGGGCTGGCCGCGCTCGTGCACAGCTACTTCAGCTACCGCGACCCGCTCCTGCGCGAACGCGTGCGCATCCTCACCTGGGGCACCCTGGCGGGCGTGATCCCGTTCCTGGTGTTCAAGATCGGCCTCGAGGAGATCACGTCCCGCAGCGAGTTGTCGCAACTGGGCGTGATCCCGCTGGTGGCCATCCCCGTCTGCTTCGGTTACTGCGTCGCGCGCTACCAGATGCTCCAGATCGAATTCCTGGTCAAGCGGAGCCTGCTCTACAGCGTACTCACCGGTCTCCTGCTCTTGGGTTGGGGCCTGGGCGTGTTCTGGCTGGGCAGCGAGGTGGTCACGCTCCTGGACTCCGGCAACCCGCTCATCGCCGTCGGCGCCACGCTGGCCGCGGCGGCCGCCCTCTGGCCGGTCCGAAACCGGATCCAGGGCTCCATCGAGGCCCGACTCTACCGCTCCCGAGCCAACCTGGCGGCGCTGCTCGAGCAGTTCGGCCGCGAGATCCCGGCGTTGATCCAGCAACACGTGCTGCTCGACCGCGTCGGGAGCAGCCTGCGCGAAGCGCTGGAAGTACCGGAACTGTGGTTCTACATGCCGGAGAACGGCAAGGCCGACGCTCCGTGGCGCCGGACCGAGACCGGCGACGACGAAGGCCACGCCGGCACGACGTCCGCACCGGACCGGATCGAGTTGCGCGCCACCCTGAAGGTGATCCATGAGCGCCAGGAACCGTTCTGGATCGACCCCGACGAGGCCAAGGCCGTCGAGGAGCATCAGGCCATAACCCGCGAGCAGCTCGAGCTGTCGGCGCGTCGCCGCGAATCGCGTCAGCTGGCCGCCGCCGGCGTGAATCTCCTGGTGCCGCTGGCGGCGAGCGATCGTATCGTCGGCGTGATCGCGCTTCCGCCCAAAGCGGGCGGCGAGAGCTACCAGCTGCATGAGATCCAGCTTTTGACCATCGTCGCCGGCCAGACGGCGATGCAGCTCGAGAACGCGCGGCTCTACGAGGAAGAGGTGACCAAGGAGAAGCTCGAGGAAGAGATGCGCCTGGCGCGCGCGATCCAGAGCCGGCTGCTTCCGTCGAACATTCCGTCGTACCAGGGGATCCAGATCGACGCGGTCAACCTGTCGAGCAAGGCCGTATCCGGCGACTACTACGACATGATCCAGTGCGAGGACGGCCAGCTCGCCATCGTCATCGCCGACGTCAGCGGCAAAGGCATGCCGGCGTCGCTCCTGGCCTCCAACCTGCAGGCCTCGCTGCGCGCGCAGTGCGACCTCTGCGGCGACCCCGGCGCCATCCTGTCGCGCGTGAACCGACAGTTGTACGCCGCGACCGACAGCATGCACTTCGCCACCGTCTTCCTGGCGTTCTTCGACCCCGCGTCGCGGCACCTCCGCTACAGCTCGGGCGGCCACGACGCTCCGGTCCTGCTGGACGCCCAGGGCGGGCACCAGCGACTCCACGAGGGCGGGCTGCCGCTGGGCGCCTTCGACTTCGGCGACTACCCGGAGGGCGAGGTCGTCTTGAACGACGGTGATCTGCTGCTCTTCTACACCGACGGTCTGACCGAGACCAGGAGCCCCGACGGCGAGGACGAATACGGGGTCGAGCGGCTCGACGGCTTCCTGCGCGACCACCGCCACCTCGACGTCTCGTCGCTCCTGCCGCGCATCGACCAGGAGCTGCAGCTCTTCCGGGGACGCCGCGAAGCCGAGGACGACATCACGCTGATCGGCCTGAAGATCGCCCCCCCGACGCACGCTCGATACAACACAGCCGACGACGACGTTCATTCCGGCTACGATTCCGCCACGCCCAAGGAGGCGTCATGAAACGCATCGCACCGGCCATACTGGTGACCGCGGTCGTCCTGATCGCCGTCGGTCTGGTCCTCAAGCATCAGGATCCGGCGACGGCCTACACCGACGACCGCGAGGCCTGGGACATCTACGAGGAAGGCGAACGGCTCGCGCAGTCCTTCCGCTACACCGAAGCGGACAGCCTGCTGCGCCAGGCGGTGGCGCTGGATCCCGGCTTCTCCATGGCACACGCGACGCTGGCGGAACTCTGCTACCGGCGCGGCCTTGGCCCGCTGGGTCGGCAGCACTACGCCATCGCCGACAGCCTCAGCGATATGGTCGCCGACGATCTGGGCCGTCTGATCCTGCGGGTCCGCCTGTCCAACTCCAGGGTCTCGAAGTATTTCTCGGGCCGGGATTCGCTGCTGGCGCTCGCGCAGGTGAAGGCTCCCGAAGAGCCGATCGTCCTGATCACCGAGGCGAACATCGCAAGCATGGGCGGCGACATGGCCCGCACGGAGGAGATCTGGAACCACCTCCTGGAGATCAATCCCAACTACGCGGCGGCGTACAACTTCCTGGGCTATCTGTACCTGAACACCGGCCGCTACGACGAAGCCGAAACCGCCATGCGCCGATACGCGTTCGTCGCCCCGGATCTGGCCAATCCCCACGATTCGCTGGGCGAGGTCCTGATGACCATGGGCCGATACGAGGAAGCGGAGGTCGAATTCCGCACGGCGCTGGCCAAGCAGGACGACTTCTTCTACTCGCACATCAACATCGCGCGTATCTATCTCGACCGGGGCGAGGTCGACCGCGCGCTGTCGCTGCTCGACCGGATCCAGGTGGAGATCGCCGAGACATCCCTCGGCCGGAGCCTGCAGGTCGACGTGATCAACCGCCTCTTCGTTCATCGTCTTTACGACGACATGGACGTCTACGCCACGGCCTACCTGGCCGACAATCCCGAGGGACCGGCCGCCGACGGCGTGCGCGTCCGGCAGTTGATCGGCCGGGGCGACCCGGCCGCGACGGTGGCTTTCATCGATTCGGTGATGGCGGACTACAAGGGTGAGTCGTGGTACGGTGAGAACGAGCACGACAAGCAGGAAGTCGACATCGTCCAACTGCGCTATCGGGCCCTCGCCGCCGAGCAGGCAGGCGCCCACGACGAGGCGGCGCGCCTGCTACAGGAATTGCTGGTACTGCAACAGGAATATCCCCCGCACTACCAGCTCTTCGACCGGGTCCACCTGGCGTACAACCTGGTGCCCCTGCGGGCGTTCGACGAGGCACGGGTCCAGATCGGCGAGACGCTGAAGATCAACCCGCGTCTGTCGGAGGCGGTCCTGGTGGCAGCCACGATCGAAGCGGCCGCCGGACAGTACAACGAGGCGCGGCGCCTGTTGGACACCGTCGAACGGATCCTCGAGCGGGCCGACCCCGATTTCCCGGTGCTGCTCGACACGCAACGCATGCGCGGGCAGCTTCCGGATCCGGGTCGGATCTGAGATCAGGCGTATTGCGGTTCTTCGACGAGCGGCCCGGATAGCGGTCGCTCGGGGAACACCTCGTTCACCTTCAGGAGCCAGCTCTGGGCGTTGTCGTGAAAGCCCAGTTCCTCCATCAAGCTGCAGCCCCGCTCCCAGGCGTGGACGTTCCACTCGTTAACGGTCACGGCGCGCAGGTAGAGTCTCAGCGCCCGCTTGCGGTCGCCGGCCAGGCGCGCGCATTCGGCCAGGCCGACCCACGCCGCCGAACACTCCTGGTCGTGGCCGAGCGCCTGTTCGAATGCCTCGGCCGCATCTGCGACGCGACCCTCGGCGAAGGCCAGGTCGCCACGACACCGCAGGACATGAACGGTGACCATGCGTTCGCCGTGCGGCACGCCCGCCGTCGGCAGGGACACCAGGTGTTCGAGATCCCGTTTGATCGCCGTGATCAGCGCTTCGCGTTGCGCGGCGTCGCCGACCGACTCCAGTCGCGCCAGTCCCGACCGTGCGGCCTGCAGACAGAGGCGCGGGTTGTCGCCCCAGTCGCGCCGGGCAGCCAGGACCACGGACGCGGCGCGCTCGGAGGCGGCATCCGACAGGAGCGCCCCGGCCAGATCGGTCGCCAGGTGCGCGCCGTACGCAACCAGCCGTCGCATCTCCGGCGGCAGCGACGTGACCTTGCGCCACGCCGATTCCAGATGTCCGATGCTGGCGTGCAGCCCGGCGACGGGCAACACCTCGTCGTCCAGCTGCACCAGCGTTTCGCTCCCGAGGCGGTACTCGAAGTACGCGTCTTCGGGGCAGGTCTGCACCGCCCGCCGCAGCAGCCGCAGGTTGCGGTCCCGCTTGCGCGACCGCTGGTCCGGGCCGCCGGCGTTGTGCTTCACCACCAGCGGCGAATCCGCCAGCACCAGTCCGTTGCTGTCCGCGTGAACCATGAGGCTGGGCAGCACCTGCTCGTGGATGGGATACCGGTAGCGGATGTCGGGATGGCTCCGGAAGAGGCGCACCGCGGGGAAGGCGTCGGGTTGGTCGTGTCCCTGCTCACCCACCACGCGGACGCGGTAACCGGCGATGCCGGGGTTGACCAGGAGTTGCTGGAAATCCACAGGTCGCAGGCTCTGGAGTTGCTCGTCGCAGTCCAGGACCAGGATCCAATCACAGGCAGCAGCGGCGAGCGCCACGTTGCGTACGGCGGCGAAGTCGTCCTGCCATGTCGCGTCCACCACGCGGGCGCCGTAGCCCTCGGCGATGATGCGCGTATTGTCGCCCGATCCGGTGTCCACGACCACGATCTCGTCGACGAGGGCGAGGGCCGATTTGATGGCCTTGCCGATGAATGCTTCCTCGTCGCGGGCGATCATGCAAAGACTGACGGTCTTGCGTTTCATAAGCCAGCCGAATTCCTTTGCGAGAGTATGATGTCAGTCCGTGTATCGGCTTTTCCCGCCCGCGGTTTAGGTCCGGTCCGGTGAATTCTGCGATCCCCCTCGAGGACGGAGTCCCCATGCCGCCGGTCAAGTCACCGATCTACGCGATGCTCGACAACATCCGCAGCGCCTGGAACGTGGGCGCCATGTTCCGTACCGCCGACGCCGCCGGCCTGGGCGGCCTCTACCTCTGCGGCATGACCGCCACGCCTCCGCGCCCGGATCTCGAAAAGACCGCGCTGGGCGCGAGCAGCACCGTACCCTGGGATTACTGGCCCGACACTCTCGACGCTGTCCGGGCCGTGCGCGACCGCGGCATCCAGGTTGTGGCCCTCGAGTGCACGCCCGACGCCGCCCCCTTCGACGTCTTCCCGTATCGCTTCCCCACCTGCTTCGGCGTCGGCCACGCGGTGCGCGGCGTGGCGCCGGCAGTGCTGGATGTCTGCGACGACGCGGTCTCCATCCCCATGTACGGACAGAAGGAGTCGCTGAACGTGGCGGTGAGTTTCGGGATCATGGCGTACGCGGTGCGTCGCCGCTGGGAAGTTCAGACAGCCACGCCTAATCGCCAGGCGTAGACGCTCAGCAGGTGATTGCTGGCCGCGCAGACCCTCGCCGCGGCGACGGTACGGTACACGGCCGACCGGCCCACCTTGATGCGCTGCCCCGCCGCAGGATACCCCACGTCGGCCTCCACGGCGCGCGGGGTGCGCAGCGCGAGATAGTAGGGAATCACGCAGAACAGGCGGATCTGATACTCCGAGCGCGGCATCAGCAGGCAATACTGCCGCGCCCGGTCCAGACGCTGGCGCGCCCGCCGCACGAGTTGCCGCAGCGCCGCTTGGGCCCGCGGCCTCTGCGCCGGCTCGAGCAGATCGACCACCGCCAGTCCGGCCGCGTCACAAACCGACTCCGGCACGTAGCTGACACCGCGTTGACGGTCCTTCGCCACATCCACGATGATGTTGACCATCTGCAGGCCGGCGCCGAAATCCTCGGCCAGGGCGTCGAGACGTTGCGCCGCCTCCGGGCTGATCCGCGGCCTCTGGGCAGCGAAGAGCGCCGTCAGCAGATGCCCGACCGTGCCTGCGACGAAGTAGCAGTAGCGATCGAGGTCGGCCTCGGTTTCCAGGCCGCGCAGCGCAACGCCGGCACCCACGATCCTGGGCGTGCGTACGGCGAATTCGGCCATACCGCGGCACATCTCCCGCACCCAGGGAACCACCGCCGCGCGCACCGGCTCCGGCTGGACCTGCAGGAGCGCCACGATCCGGTCGGCCTGGCGGGTGAGACAAATGTCGGCATCGTCTCGCGACGGGAGGATCATGGACAGGGGAGCGAGATCGACGGCGGGGTCGTCCAGGGCGCACGCGAAGAGATCCAGGAGGTTCTGCTTGGAGGCGATGTCCAGTTCGGGCGCGTCCTCCAGCGTATCGGCGACGCGGCAGAGGAGATAGCTGAGGAGGACCGAGCGGCGCAAGTCGTCGGGCAGGAAACGGATGCAGAGCGCGAAAGTCCGCGAGACCCGGGGCAACATGGTCTCGCACCAGGTCCAGTCGGCAGGCCGCGGGTTGATCGAACGTTCCACCACCGCCACCTCAGATCATCAGATCACGAGTCTCCGTCGTCGGGTGATTTCACCTGAAAGACTGGCGCCCAGCGCCTCGAACTCGGCCAGCACCTGCTCGATGAGTTGCTGGGAACCCTGCCGCAGCAACGGCCCTGGGTTCCGCCAGTCAGGCATCTTTCGCACCCAGCGCTCCGGCTTGAAGGACTGGCCCGCATGACTCCGACCGAAATCCGCGCCTTGCGTGCGGCAGACCCCAAATC
>CAZJMO010000021.1:14526-16182 GCA_964547085.1 uncultured Fibrobacteraceae bacterium
AGCCGTTGAGGATCAACCCCAGCACGTCGTCGAGATCCAGATCGAACGCCTCCACCGCCAGCTCGTATTCGCCGGTGACGGTGGTGTCGGACACCAGACGGTTGTCCGTGTTGATGGTCACCCGCAGCCCGGCGTCCAGATAACGACCGATGGGATGCTCGCGCAGCGTACGCACGGCCCGCGTCTGGACGTTGCTCGCCAGACAGACCTCCACCGGGATCCGGAAGTCGTTGACCCAGGCCATCAGGTCCGCGTCGTCCACGAGGCGCGTCCCGTGGCCGAGCCTGCGGGCGCCCGCATAATGCAGCGCCTGGTGGATGGACGCCGGACCGAACGCCTCGCCGGCGTGCACGGTCACCGGTACGTTCGCCGCCCGCACGATGTCGAAGGCCTCCAGATGCTCCTTGGCCGGATTGTCGCGCTCGGCGCCCGCCAGGTCGAAACCCACTACCCCGCGACCGTGCCAGCGGGCCGCCAGGCGCGCCAGGTCGACGCTCGCCGCGGGCGCGAGATGCCGGATGCCGCAGATGATCTGCCCGCTGCGAATGCCGAGACGCCGTTGCGCCCGATCGAGACCGCGCTGGACAGCGGCGACCACGGTGTCGAGTTCGAGCCCCTGCCGCACATGAAGGACCGGCGAGTACCGCACTTCCAGCCAACGGACGTTCTCGCGATGCGAGTCCTCGGCCAGTTCGCAGGCGACACGCTCGAGGGCAACCTCGTCCTGCATCACCGTCAGCGTCACGTCGAACGCCTTGAGATAGTCCTCGAGACTCGAACATTCCGCCGGCGCCCGACACGTTTTCATCACGTCGGCTTCGTCCCGCAATTCGGGCAGAACCCCGCGCTCCCGGGCCAGATCCAGCACGGTGCCCGGACGCAATGAGCCGTCCAGATGCACGTGCAGGTCCGTTTTCGGAAGGGCATGCAGCAGTTCGCGAGTGGGACGGGCCATGGGGATCCTTCCGGGGACGTCGTCAGAAGCTGGAACCAGATATAAAAATATCGATGCGGGCGAAGCTGGCCAGGTCACAACAGGGGCGACTCAAGCCCAGCTGCTTCCATAACCGTCTTCAATTCTCCTTCGACACCTAGCCAAGATGTCGAAAGAACCCGCATCGAAAGAGCCGTACCCAACGCACGCGCTGGATGGCGGCCGGATAAGTATACAGATGTTGACCCCCATATTCAAGGATCTCCAATACATTGGACAAGGCTTTTTCCAGCCCATATATTCCATTCGTGTTTCCGGGACGCCTTTCCCGGTCACGGTCTCCGGATCTCCATCGATCCGGCAGTCGAGAGTATGGCGGTTCCGCTGGTCCGGAACCCAGGCATCCTTCAGCAGACCGACGAGGAGAGACGGGAATGAACGTGGGTACGCGCCCCGGAATCAGGACCATCTTGCTGACGGCCATGCTCGCTGTCCTCGCGACGGCGGCGGTCGCCCAGACCCAGACCGGTGTCGCCGGAAAGTGGCGCACCGAGTCGGAAGGTCCCGGCGGCAAGGTCATCATGATCATGCAACTCGACCAGGACGCCACAGGGCGCTGGACGGGCACGGTCAAGAGCAGTACCGACCGCGACAAGATCGATGAACTGAAGGCCGTCAAGGTCGACGGTAATGCGGTTTCGTTCTACAACGACAGCGAATAC
>CAZJMO010000021.1:16192-18065 GCA_964547085.1 uncultured Fibrobacteraceae bacterium
GCAGCGACATGGCGATCCGCGGGACGTTCGCGCTGGAGCTACGGCCCGCCGAGAACAAGCTCAAGGGCACGGTCGAGGTGGATATCCAGGGCATGAAGCGCGAGATGCCGGTCGAGTTCACCCGCGTGGTGGAGAAGGCCGGCGCGAACGCGTTCAGCTTCCAGGCAGAGCGCCCCGTGCTCGGCGCATGGGCCGCGCGTCCGGACAAGGACGACAAGGAACGGTTCATCCAGATCGAGATCCAGCCCGACGGCGACAACTACCGCGGCACCCTCACCGACACCGGCACCGACGCCACCGTCGCGCTCCGCGACCTCTTCGTGAACGACGACGAGAATTCGCTCTCGTTCAACTTCAGGTTCGAGGGCGCGCCGTTCATGAGCTCGTTCTGGGGTCGGTACAACGAGGAACGCGACCGCCTGCAGGGCAGCATGTCGATCGGCGGCCGCAGTCAGCGCATGGTCTTCGAGCGGACCAGCCCCGGCCCCGATTCGATCACCGACGAGTTCGCCACCGACAAGAAGCCGCTGGCCCAGAAGCACTTCCACAAGTTCGCGGTCGTGGCTCACGGATCGCTCTGGAACCCGCTGTACGTGTTGAAGGAAAAAGAGCGCAACATCAACGACATCACCACCAGCACGTACGCCTTCGACGTGGGCGTGCGGTATCACCTGCTGGACTATGTCGCGGTGCAGGCGCGTTACGTGCACGGCGGCGTCGGCTTCGACACCAACGAGACGAACCTCGGCCTCTTCGACCCCGTCGACGGCGCCCAAGGCTCCGGCATCAACCGGGCGCTGAACACCGATTCGTACATGAAGATGGACGGCTACGAGTTCTCGGTCGTGGGTTACCTCGGCCAGAGCCTGTTCCCCCAGAGCAGGTTCAACCCCTACATCATGGGCATCGCCGGCATGACCGACTGGGCCGTGACCGAGGGCGAACGCGGCACCGAGCCGATCGCCATCTTCGAGGAACCGCTCGAGGGGTCGGATTACACGTTCGGTCTCGGCCTGGGCACCGAGTACGCGGTGAGCAACCGCTTCGGCCTGGAATTCGAGTGGAACTGGGCCTACACGCTGACCGAGGACGAGGAACTCTGGTCCGACGTGAAGACCCAGTGGAGCAACCAGCATGTCTACCGCTTCAGCGTCGGCGGTATCTTCTGGTTCTGATCCCTGCTTCGAGATCCTGCGAGAAGCGCCGCCCCGGAAAGGGCGGCGCTTCTCTTTGCGGTTCCGGGTCGGGATCGTCGCCGGACTACGTCCCGGCGGCGTAATCGGTCATGTAGACGACCTGCTCCGGAGTCAGGACATCCACGTCGACACCGACAGTCGCCAGCTTGATGCGCGCGATCTCCTGATCCTGGTTCTCGGGGATGTCGTGCACCGCCACTCCCAGGTCCTTCCCCTCCTGCGCCAGGCGCACCATGCTCAGGAACTGGTTGGCGAAGCTCATGTCCATGACCTCGGAAGGATGCCCCTCGGCCGCGGCCAGGTTCACCAGACGTCCCTGCGCCAGCAGGTAGATCCGGCGCCCGTCCGGCATGGTGTATTCCTCGCAGTTCGGGCGGATCTCCCGCTTGCTGACCGCGAGCGCCTCGAGATCGTCGATGTTGATCTCGCAATCGTAGTGGCCGGTGTTGCAGACGACCGCACCGTCCTTCATGACCTCGAAGTGCTGCCGCGTGATGACGTCGGCGCAGCCGGTGGCGGTGATGAAGATGTCGCCGCAGCGGGCGGCCTCGTCCATCGGCATCACCCGGTATCCGTGCAGCGTGGCCTTGAGCGCCGCGGTCGGCTTGACCTCGGTGCAGATGACGTTGGCGCCCATGCCGTCGGCGCGCATCGCGCAGCCGCTGCCGCAGTGGCCG
>CAZJMO010000022.1:0-6273 GCA_964547085.1 uncultured Fibrobacteraceae bacterium
CCACTGCCTGCTCGGCGAGAACGGCGCCGGCAAGTCCACGCTGATGAACGGCCTGTGCGGGCTGTACCAGCCGGACGAGGGCACGATCCTTATCGACGGCAAGGAGGTCACGTTCTCCGACCCGGGCGACGCGATGGACGCCGGGCTGGGCATGGTGCACCAGCACTTCATGCTCGTCCCGGTGTTCACGGTCGCCGAGAACGTGATGCTCGGCCACGAGGCCACCAAGGGCGCATTCCTGGACATGGAGACCGCGCGCAACCAGGTCCTCGAGCTGATCACGCTCGATCGCCACGTCGAGCAGCGCCCGGGCATACCGTAACGCGACGCTGCGATCACGCATGGGGCTGCTCCCCGAGCTGGTCGATGTATTCCTGGATCAGCTGCCGGTGCTTGTCCTCGTCGAGGCGCTCACCGATGAGCTTCTCCGCCGCGCCGATCGCGAGCTCCACGACATCGTCGCGCAACTCGAGCTGGGCCTTGCGGGCATCGATCTCGAGCGCCTGCTCACCCTTCTCGCGCGCCTGATCCATCTCCGCGCGCGCCTTGGTAACGATCCCGCCGGCGATGGTCTCGCCCTTCTTGACCGCCTCCTGGACGTGCTCGCGCTCGATGACCTTGATGTCGCTGAGCTTGGTCTCGAAGTCGGCCTTCAGGTCCGCGGCCTGGGAAAGTTCCTTCTCCGCGGCCGTGTAATCCTGCTCGATCTTCTCCCGACGCTGGTCGAGGAGATCGAGGATGGGACCCCAGGCGAACTTCTTCAGGATCCACATCAGGATCAGGAAGCCCACCACCGTGGTTAGTAGCTGGGGTACGTTCGGGGCCATGTTCATGGACTCGTTCCTTCGCGTTGGACCGGCTGCGATCATGGTTCGCGGGGGCGGCCGGGCCACCCCCATCCAAGGCACGCCGGTCGTCGCCGACTCTCGGCTGTCTAGGCGCTAGCCCTTGAGCACGAAGACGGAAACGAAGGCGTAGATGGTCAGGGCCTCGATGAAGGCGCTACCGATGATCATCGCCGTCTGGATCTTGCCGATGGCCTCGGGCTGACGACCCATGGCGGTCATGGCCGCCTCGATGGCCTTGCCCAGACCGAGCGCGGAACCGAAAGCAGCGATGCCCAGGCCCAGAGCCAGAATGCCGTTGGTCTCCATGTCTCCTCCTTCAGAGTGCCTTGGATGTGGCGGGGTGTCCCGCCGTCTTTACCCGGAACGGTCCGGATTCTAGTGCGCTTCCTCTTCGAGTCCGTGAGGAAGCATCAGCGAAATATAGATCGTCGACAGCAGCGTGAAGACCAGGGCCTGCACCGTGCTGCCGATCAATGCGATGGCGTAGAAGGGAACCTGGAACGGGATCCCGGGGAACCAGCCGGCCACGGCGCTGCCCCCGACGAGCGAGAGGATGAACTGCATCAACTGCACGCCCAGGACGACCATCACCGCGATGAGCGTGTCCTCGCCGAAGATGTTGCCGAACAGACGCAGCGACAGCGAGATGGGCTTGATGAGCTCGCCCATCAACTCGAGCGGAAAGATCAGGGCGGCGAAGATCCACTCCACGGAACTCTTGGGCTGGCCGGCGAAGTGGTAGAGATAGCCGCCGATGCCGTTCTCGCGAATGCCGACGTACTGGACGTAGAGGAAGGTCATCAGCCCCAGGCCCAGCGTGGTGTTCACGAAGCTCGATGTCGACGAGTGCCCCAGCGGCACCAGGCCGAACAGGTTGTTGCACAGGACGAAGATGAAGAGCGTGCCCAGGTACGGCGTGAAACGTCGGGCGCTGTCGCCGAGGATCTCGTGGAACATGTTGTAGAGTCCGCCGATGACCATCTCGGCGAAGAGCTGCTTGTGGCCCGGCTCGCGGTCGCGCAGCGCGCGGGCGACCGTGATGAAGAACAGGGCGATCAAGAGGCCGATCAGCAGCGAGAAGATGGGGTCGATCCAGTCGGTCATCTGCTCGGCGGTCTCGACGCTCCAGATGTTGGCGATGAGCAGCTTGGCGAGGTTGTCGAGATGGAATTCGCCGCCGTGGTCCTCGGCGTGTTCCGCGGCATGCGCATCCTGGGCGTCGTGCTCGACCGCGGTCGCGGGAGCCTCGCCCTGGTGTTCGATGTCGATCTCATGGAGCTGCGCCGTGGCGTTTCCGGCCGCGAAAACCAGCGCCAGAGCCACAACCATGGTCAACGCGAACCTGCGTGCATCACGCGTGTGCATCATCACCTCGCCGGGGTGCTTTCCCGTCGGCTGTCGACCGTGTGGTCAGGCCTGCAAGAACAATGGCCGCCAGCATGACCGTCAGGCCATGCGCCATGCCGGCAACCGGAAGCGGCGCGATAATTAATAACAAGACGGCAACTACATAAATACTTAATTTCGCCCCGAACCAAAGAAAAACTCGCCGGGAATCGCGTTCATGGTTTCGCGGCAGCACCGCCGCAGCAACCAATCCTTCCAATGCGCGCAGGTTTGCGGCCGACCAGATCGCCCCGATCAAGAGGCCCAGGCCGAGGGCCCGTCGGTCCGCCAAAGTCAGCCCCAACGCCACTGCGGCCCCCATGAGCAGGGTCCACCACTGGGCGCGTCGCAGGAGTCGTCGGTCGGTCATTCTTCGCGACTGCCTTCCCGGATGACCTTGTAGACCTGCCGCCCGGCCGCGGTCAGGCCGAAGAGGACGCCGACGACCTCCAGCCACGGTTCACCGCCCCAGCGTTGCTGCGCCAGCCGTCCCAGCCACCACCCGAGCGCCGGCCCCACGCCGAGAATGATCGGGAGCGTGGTGTAGAGCCCGATGTCGCGCATGGCGCGCTGGGATTCGGGGTCGGACTTTCGGCGTATCACGGGTACGGACCTGTCGAAAGGGCGTGCATACTGAATACGGCCGCACCGACTCGCTCGCCGGTACGGCCGTCATCCTAAACGTGACCATCGTCGTTGGCAACGGTCGCGGAACAGATCCGGTCTACTTCTTCACCTGCGTGGGCTGCGTCGGCGTCGGCGTAGGCGTCGGCCTCGGCGCGGACGGGCCCGGGGCCGGCGAACCGGCATCGACCTTCTTGGCGCCCATCGAGCAGTTGCCCTCGAAGAACACGCCCTCGTCGATCACCAGGCGCTTGGTCTTGATGTCGCCCTCGAGGTGCGATCCGCTCTGCAGCTCGATCTTGTTCTCGGCCTGGATGTCGCCGAAGAACTGGCCGCCGATGATCGCGTTCTTGACCTTGACCGAGGCGTTGACCACGCCGGTCTTGCCCACGACCAGGCTCTCGGGAGTGCCGATTTCGCCCTTGAACTCGCCCTCGATCCGCAGCGTCCCCTTGACGCTGATGGATCCCTCGAACTTGCAGCCCTGCGCGATGATCGAGGTCTGGCCGGCGTTGATGGTGGTGTTTTCAGGCTCCTTGCCGAACATACACGTCCTCCTCGGTCCCGGATCCGGGCCCCGGTGATTCATGTCGCGGACGATCCCTCGTCCTTGTGATGGGGCCAGTCGCCCCGGGCCAGCCGGTGTCACGGTTGCGGCGGTTCCCCCTCGAGGAACTGCCGCGGATCCACAGCCATGCCGTTATGCCAGATCTCGAAGTGCAAATGTGAGGCCGAAGCCTCTCCCGAGGAGCCCATGTATGCGACGACCTGGCCTCGCCTGACCTGTTCCCCACGCGCCACAGCCACCCTGAGGCAGTGCCCGTACACTGTTAGGTAACCCAGACCGTGCTGGATTTCAACAAAGTTCCCCAGGTAGGGGTCGTCTTCCACGCGTGCCACGACCCCGTCGCCGGCGGCCAGGATCGGAGCACCCTCCGGTCCAGCCACATCCATGCCGTGATGGGGCCGGATGCCTCGAGCCGGGCTGCCTTCAATGTATTCCTGGGTCACGAAACCCGCCGCAGGCCATGTGTCCGGAGGAGGCGCCATCACCGCCGAGGCCAGACGCTGCAGGTCGTCGCCGGCGGCCTCGCGCCCGCCCGCGGAGTCGCCCCGCGCTGTCTCGATGCCCAGCATCAGCAGCAGCCGCTCCTGCAGCCCGCGCATGCCTTCCAGTTCGACCTCTAGAGCCTCGAACTGCGCCGACTTGGCCCGGGCCGTCACCAGCGCCGACTCCAGTTCGGGTACGCGTTGCGCCCGGTTCAGGACCGTCCCGAACGTGACCAGCACCCACAGCAGCAAGCCGGCCAGCAGCACCCCCAGCACACTCAGCAGCCACACCATGCGGTGGCTGATGGTGAACTCGCGCATGCCCTGTTCCTCGTCATTGATCAGGATGATGCGGGTGTAACGGCTCATGGCCTCGACTCCGGGGTTCCGATCGAGAAGTTGTCGTTCCACCGCAGTCCCGATCCGGGCCGCGGCAGCGTGAGCAGGAAGCGGGCGCCCTTGTCGTATGTTTCGTCCAGTTCGATCCGCCCGCCGTGCTCGTGGATGATGCGGGCGACGATGCTCAGGCCGAGCCCCGTCCCCTTGCCGTAATCCTTGGTCGTGAAGAACGGCAGGAAGATCTGGTCGCGGTGTTTGGCCGGAATTCCCGAACCTGTGTCCGCAAAGCTGATCTCCGCCTCTCCCGGGTCTCCCGCGTCTCCCGGCGCCATCCGGATCTTGATCCGCCCGCCGTCCGGCATGGCGTCCACGGCGTTGACGAGCAGGTTGAAGAACACCTGGTCCAGTTCGTTCCGATTGCCGACGACCTCGAGATCGTTTTCCAGTTCCAGTTCAACCTCGACGCCGGCCGCGCGCAGGTTCTTCTCCATCAGGTAGACCGTCTCGGAGACGGCTTCGGCCAGCGCGACCGCGGCCCGCTCGCGGCTCTGCGGGCGCGCGAAGTTGAGCAGACCCTTGATGATCTGTCGGCATTGCTCGGTCTGCCGGATGATCCGCTCGACATCTTCGGCGTCGTCCTCCGTCAGGTTCGCGTCGGAGAGCATCTGCGCCGAGAGCAGGATCGACCCCAGCGGCGTGTTGAGTTGGTGCGCGATCCCGGCTGCCAGTTGCCCGATGCCGGCCAGCTTCTCGGACTGGCTCATCCGGCTCTCGAACTGGCGTTCGCGCGTCACGTCCCGCGCGATCACCGCGTACAGACGCTCGCCGGAATCGTCCAGCCCGCTGTCGTGGGGCAACGGCGAGAGCATCATCGTGATCAGGCCGTCCGGCTCGTCGACCTGACGGAACGGGCTCTCGAAGAACAGGCTTCGCTTCAGACGATCGGCGTCTTCCATCGCCTGGCCCAGATCGAGGCCGGCGCACGACGGTATGTCCGTGAGCGCCTTGCCGAGCACCGACCGCCGCGCTTCGCCGAAGAGCGTCTCGGCCGCCTTGTTCCACTCCCGGATGCGTCCAGCGCGATCCAGCAGGAAGATCGCCTCGCCCGCGTGATTGATGATCGTCCGGTGCTTCTGCTCGCTCCGCCGCAATCGCGCCTGATCGCGTTCCCGCGCGCGCAGCACGAACCAGATCGCGCACACCGCCATGAGCGTCAAGATGTGGAACGCCCCGGTCCTGATAATCTGGTTGCGCGCCTGGTGGTCGATTCCGGACACGCCCCCCAGATGCCCGCGGAGTTCGACCAGGTTCAAAACCAACAGCGCTGTCGAGACCGTGATCAGCACCGCCATGAGCAAGTGCAGCCGCGTTGGTCGGAAGTTTTTTATCTTGTTCTTCAACAATGTTTTACGCTCAATCGAGATTGACCTGGAGTCCCATCATCGACAGCAGTCGCTCCAGGTCGCCGTCGTTGTAGAACGTGACGCTCACCTGGCCTTTGCCCGCGCCGTCGCGTTCGATCGTTACCGGCGATCCGAAATGAGCCTCCGCCCGCTCCCGCAGCGCCTTGACCTCCGGCGTTTCATGGACGCCGTCTCGACGGGACGGGCTCTTGCGTCGGGCCCGGTGCCGCGCCGCGACCGCGCCCTGCGCCCGTCGTTCGACCTCGCGGACCGACAGGCCGCGACTGCGGCACAGCCGCGCCAGCCGCAGACGATCCGGTCCCGCCGGCACCGACAACAGCGCCTTGGCATGTCCGCGCGTGAGCGTTCCGTCCTCCACGAGATGCCGGATCTCCTCCTCCAGCGTCAGCAATCGCAACGAGTTCGCAACGGTGCTGCGGTTCTTCCCGAGCATCCCCGACAACTCGTCTTGCGTCGCCCCGTAAGCGTCCAGCAACCCCTGGTACGCCTGCGCTTCCTCGATCGGCCCCAGGTTCTCCCGCCGGATGTTCTCGAGCAACGCGATCCGCAGCGCCTCGGTTTCCTCCTAGGAACAGATGACAGCCGGCACCGCATCGCGGCCC
>CAZJMO010000022.1:6283-17995 GCA_964547085.1 uncultured Fibrobacteraceae bacterium
AATAAAACGGGCACCAAGTTCACGGGCTTTTTTATAATATCCCAAAGTGACCAGTCTCGCCCACCGGCGCCGGGCTCTCTCCGGCGCGCAGCGCGCGAATCAGGACCGGCTGCAGCACGCCGACATCCTTCAACGACGCCGCCAGTTCCTCCAGCTTATCCTGTTTGAACAACTTGCGCGGCTGGTTGGGGTTGAACGCCAGATCTCCCAGCGGAATGTCCTCGATCGCCCGCGTACCGGGCGCCGACACCGGGATTCCCGCGTTCTGGATCAGCGCCGACAACCCCTTGCCGAGTACGCTATTCTTCGCCATGCGCTCACCCTTCCTGCCGGACAGCCACACCGTTGTTGGCGGCGATGACTTCCTGCGCCAGCGCCAGGTAGCTCTGTGCACCGAGACACTCGACATCATACAGCAGGATCGGTTGTCCAAACGACGGCGCCTCGCTCAACCTGACGTTTCGCGGTATCCGCGTCTGGTACACCACAGTACCAAAGAATTCGACAGCCTCGTCGGCAACCTGGTTCGATAGCCGCAACCGCTTGTCGAACATGGTCAATAGAACGCCTTCGATCTGAAGGCCCCGATTCAGGCTCCGCTGCACGAGCTGCACCGTGCTCAGCAGCTGGCTCAGCCCCTCGAGCGCGTAGTATTCGCACTGGATGGGAATCAGCACCGAATCCGCAGCCGTCAACGCGTTGAGCGTCAACAGCCCCAGACTCGGCGGCGTATCGATGACCACGAAGTCGAAGCGATCCAGATGTTCAGCCAGCGCGCGCTTGAGAAAACGCTCCCGCTCCGGCTGGTTGACCAGTTCGACCTCGGCGCCGGCAAGGCGTCGGTCCGCGGCCACGACCTCCATGTACGGAACCTGCGTGTTCTGGACGCAGTTCGGGAGGCTCCCGTTACCGAGCAGAAACTCGTAAGATGTTCCGTCTCTAGGTTCAACGCCGGTGCCGCTGGACGCGTTGCCCTGGGGATCCAGATCCACCAGCAGGACGCGTTTTTCCGCCACCGCGAGGCTTGCGCAGAGGTTCACCGCCGTCGTGGTCTTGCCGACCCCGCCTTTTTGAATCAGCTTATTTTCACTATGTACCATTGGGATGATCCATCCATGATCTAGGCGTTTTGAAAGCACCGATCCTATTCGGTGCAGGAGTGCGCGCAATCTAGCGCGATCTCCCGAGTGCTGTCCAGACACGAGATGCACGGCAGACGCAATAGAATGGCAAGAGTTTGTCGGGATAACGGTTCCGGCGGGTTCAGCGGATTCACGGCTCCCGGCACCCAGCCCGCGAAGCCCTCCCGGGCCGGATTGTTCCACGTGGAACATCGGACCCGGCTACCGCCCATTGTTCCACGTGGAACAATGTCGCGACGCCTACCGGCGATAGGCCGTCAGCAGAAGTTTCGGCACGCCGGAGCCCAGGACCTCCGAACGCTCCAGTGCCCACGATCCCGCCACACCAGGCGCGCAGGTCGCAAACGCATCCTCGAGTTCCGCCAGGGAAGCCGCGCCTGGTTCGAGAAAACGCACAATGGTCACCGATTCCAGCCCTCGCTCCAGCGTCACCGACTCCTGAAGTCCCACCATGACCTCTAGATCCGTGAGACGAAGCGCCTTCAACGACACGACAAGTCCTGACACGTCGCCAAGATGCTCCGGCAGCGCTTCTTCCCCCCATCGAGCCGTCTGGACGTCAACCCGCGACAGATTCAACTCGCGCGCCGTCCGCCGCAAGAACCAAGCCCGCTTGTCGCGCGGTTCGACGAGCACCGTGCGGCCCGCATGCCCTGCATCGTCGCGCGCGCACGCCCAGACCATACCAGGCAAGCCGTTGCCGGAGCCCAGATCTGCGTACAGGTGGTCACCGAATCCAGGTTCGGCGCCCAGGGCCGTCGAAACCAGGGACCACGCGTCGCGGCACTGATCCATGAGGTTGCCAAGACACCGTCGAGTGTCCACCCGCGTGACCAGGTTGATCTGTGTGTTCCAGCGCGCGATCTCCGCCGTGAAGAGTCGCAACCTGAATTCCAGGTCCGGAGTCTGCGGTCCGGTCACGACGCTTCCTTGCCCTGTTCGAGTCCTGGTTTGTCGCGACGCAGGATCACGGTGAGAATCGCCAGATCGCCCGCTCGGACGCCATCGATCCGGCTCGCCTGCCCCAGGGTCATCGGCCGCCGTCGGCTCAGCTTCTCCCGCGCCTCGAAACTCAGAGCCGGGAAGGCACCGTAATCGAAGTCCTCTGGTATCTCGAAGTTGTCGAGATGCGACTGCTCTCGTATCTGTCGCTCCTGTTTTTCTATGTAACCATTGTATTTTATTGTATTTACGACATCTTCAACAACACCTGAACCCAGAGGTCCATCCGCCTCGGCCCCGAGTTCACGGTCGAGTTCGGCATGTAGATCCTCGATCAGGCGCGTTCCCTCGCGCACCAGCCCCGCGAGAGCGTCGTAGGTCACTTTCGGTCGTCGCAGGACATCCGCGGCGCGGCACGCCGGTCCACCGGCCGGATCCGGTGTGCGCCACGATTCGAGATGCGCCAGGAGCTGCGCACGAGCCCGGGCCCGCGCCCGAAGCCTCGCCACCTCCTCATCCGGCAGCAATCCGATCTCCTCCGCCGTCGCCAGGAGCCGGGTCTCGGCGTTGTCGCATCTCAACTGCAGACGGTGCTCCGCGCGCGACGTGAACATCCGGTACGGCTCACTGATCTCCTTGGTCACCAGGTCGTCCGCGAGAACACCCAGATAGGCCTCGTCCCGCCCCGGAATCCAGGGCGACCGCCCTCCCAGCGTCCGCGCAGCGTTCACGCCCGCGAGCAGCCCTTGCGCCGCCGCCTCCTCGTAACCCGACGTGCCTAGGATCTGACCGGCCAAGTATAGTCCCGACAACAACCTGCACTCCAAGGTCGACCGGACCTGCCAGGACGGGACACTGTCGTACTCGACGGCATACCCGTACCGGGTCAACGTCGCCCGCTCCAGGCCGTCGATACTGTGGACCATGGCCGTCTGCACGTCGGGCGGCAAACTCGTCGAGATGCCGTTGACGTAGACCTCGGGCGTGTCCAGTCCCTCCGGCTCGAGGAAGACCAGATGTCGGTCGCGATCGGCGAAGCGGACCACCTTGTCCTCGATCGACGGACAGTAACGCGGCCCCCGCCCCTCGATTGCGCCGCCATAGAGCGGCGATCGAGCCAGGTTGTCCCGGATAATGGCGTGCGTCGTGGGATTGGTATGCACCATCCAGCATCGGTGATCGGGCGCCTCGAAGGTCCGGGTGCGGAACGAGAACGGCCGTGCGTCCGCATCACCCGGTTGCGGGATCAAGCGGCTGTAATCGATACTGTCGGCGTGCAACCGCGGCGGCGTGCCCGTCTTCAGGCGACGCAACTCCAGGCCCAGCCGGCGCAACTCGCCGCTGAGACCGTCGCTGCTCGCAGCGCCCTCCCGCCCGCCGCGCGTCCGGCGTTCCCCCACATGCATCAAACTCCGCAGGAACGTGCCCGTGCAGAGGATCACGCGCGGCGCCTGCAACGACCGTCCGTCGGTCAGCGTCACCCCCGACACCGCCTCGCCGGGGTCGGCGAGCAGGGCGCCCGCATCGCCTTCGATCACCGTCAACTCTGCCTGATTCCCGACCACGCCGACCATGTACTTCTCGTAACGACGCTTGTCCGCCTGCGCCCGCGGCGCCTGGACGGCCGGTCCCTTGCGTCGGTTGAGAATGCGGAACTGGATTCCCGTGGCGTCGATCGCGCGGCCCATCTCGCCACCGAGAACGTCGATCTCGCGCACCAGATGACCCTTGCCCAGGCCGCCGATCGCCGGATTGCAGGGCATACGACCGATTTCTTTCCGCGCGTGGCTGACGAGCGCGGTCCGGCAACCGAGGCGCGCTGCAGCGAGCGCCGCCTCGATTCCCGCATGGCCGCCGCCGACCACGATCACGTCGTATACCGTATTCCGAACCATCGACAAACTCACTTTCCCACGCAGAACCGGTCGAAGACCTCGCCCAGGATCTGTTCGCTGAAAACCCGCCCGCTGACCGTTCCGAGATCCTGCATCACCGTGCTCAGCAGCGTCGCGGCCACCTCCGCCCCGACCGGAGCGGTCTCCGCGAGGTCCACCAGCTCCCGACGGCACACCCGCAACCGATCCTGGTGGCGCTGGTTCAGCAGCACGCCCCGCGCCACGGCCTCGGCCACGCCGCCGCGGCGGGCGGTCGCCAGCAGCGCCGCGCGCAGTTCCGCGATACCCGTGCCGTCGACACTCGAGGTGACCAGGCCGTCGCCGTCCGTCGCGAGATCGCCCTTGGTGCCGACCGCGATGACCTCGCAGTCCGGCGGTGCCGCCACGGCCTCGGCCGGCGCCGGTTGCGCGACAGGACAAAGGTCGAGCACGATATCCGCGCCGTCCAGCGCCATCCGCGTCCGCGCAATGCCCTTGGCCTCAACCCCGGTCGCCGCGTCGCGCAGGCCGGCGGTGTCGTGGAGCACGAACAGCATTCCGTCGAGCTCCAGGTGCGCCGTGACGACATCGCGGGTCGTTCCCGCCTCGTCGTCCACCAGCGCTCGGTCTCGACCGAGTAACGCATTGAAAAGAGAGCTCTTACCGGCATTCGGCGGGCCGGTGAACACGACCTGGATCCCGTCTCGCAAACGCCGTCCCGCCGGTGCCAGGTCGAGCAGGTCGTCGATCCGGACGACCGCGTCGTTGAGCACCGACCGGATCCGGTCCGCACCGGGGCCGGTGTCCTCGTCATCGCTGAATTCCAACGAACCCTCGAGTTCCGCGAGCAACTGCCGCAGCGGAGTTTCCACCGCTTCGAGTTGCGTCTGCAACCCGCCCTGAAGCTGGGCCAGCGCCGCCCGCGCACCGAGCGTATGCTCGGCGGCGATAAGGTCGGCGACCGCCTCGGCCTGCGACAACGAGAGTCGTCCGTTCAGAAACGCGCGACGCGAGAACTCGCCCGGCGCCGCGGCGCGCGCTCCCGCCGCCCGGCACGCCGCAACAACCATCCTCGCCGGCATCAACCCGCCGTGGCAGAAGAACTCGACCGTGTCCTCACCCGTGAAACTCCGCGGACCCAGCAGCGGCAGGACCAGCGCCTCGTCGAGCGCATCGCCGGCTGCCGGCGTCCCGTCGGTCGGAAGGTCCGGCGTCGCCGGCCAGCGAAGCACCGCGAGCCGGGCCCGATGGCTCGTAACCGGGTCGGAAAGGGCGCCGTTCGGCATCAGCTGTCGGGCCACGGTCAGGGCCCTGTCGCCGCTCAACCGGACGACGGAGAGCCCACCACGCCCCTCTGGCGTGGCGATCGCCACGATCGTTCCCCGATCCACCATCTCGCCCTCACACTCGTATCTCGGAGAAAACGGGGGCTGCGCCACGCACAGCCCCCGCATCGCGTTCGGATCGAAGGACCTCTAGGCGTCGTCCCGACGAGTCTCCTCGCCGGCCTCTTCCCCGGTCTCGTCCATGGTCACGATCTCGACCTCGATGTCGGGCTCGTCCTGCGACTCGACTGGGGCCGATTCGGGCGTCTCTTCGTCCCGAGGCTGGTGCTGCGCCGGAACCTGATCCGGGCGGCAGATGACGACATGCTTGCCCATGCCGTCTTCCTCGGTGTACGTCACGAGGTCTTCCTGGTCCTCGATGTAGAGGTGGACCAGGCGCCGCTCACGCGCGTGCGCCGACTCCATGGCGACCGGCTCACCGACGTTGCGTACCGCCGCCGCGGCGTTGCGGGCCCGCTCGACGAGCTGGCCTTCGCGCCGGTTGCGGTAGTTGTTGATGTCCAGATTCATGCGGACGCGGTCTCCCACGGCCTGGCTGGCCATCTTCTCCACCAGCAACTCGATCGACTCCACGGAGGCACCGTAACGACCGATCAGCACGCCCGCGCTGCGATCGTCGACCACCATCTTGACCTGGCGGTACTCGCCGTCTTGCACCTGGGCACGGCAGACGAAGCCGCCTTTGAGCATCAGGCCGGTGGCCACGTTTTCCAGGAACCCGTTCATGTCCTCGGCGTCCGCCGCGGTGAACGGCTTGACCCGGTTGATGGCGACGATATCCTGGGCCAGCACGCCGGCGGCCGGTTTCCGGGCCGGTTCCGGCGCCGGTTCCACGACCGGTTCAGGCGTCACGACCGGTTCAGGCGTCACGACGGCAGCAGGCTCGGCAGCGACTTCTCTTGCCTCTTCCGGAACGACCGCGGCGGCCGGAGCAACCGGAGCAACCGGAGCAACCGGAGCGACCGGAGTCCGCGGAGCCTCGGCGCCGACCGGCGTGTCCTGCCGACCGGCCGAAGGCGCGGCCTGCGCCTCTTGCTCGTTGAAGATCTGACCGTCTCCCGCGGGCGACGTCGTGGCGGCCTCGGTTCCGGCTGCGGCCGGCTTCCGGCGACGACGCGGACGACGACGACGGCTGCGGCTGCTGCTGCTGCCTTCCTCGCCGGCCTCGCGACGCTCACCGCCGCGTTCGCCGCGCCGGGGCTGCTCCTGCGTCTGGGCGGATTCTTTCTTCTCGTTTGTTTCGGTCTTCTCGGCGGCGGGGCGATCACCGCGGCGACCGCGTCCGTTGTTATCGTCCGAACGTTCGGAACCACGACGGCTCGACGACCGACGACGACTGGAGCGGCGCTCCTGTCCATCGTCCAGTCGCTCCCCATCGCGGCGAACGCCGCCACGACGCGAGCGGGACGAACCCTCCCCCTCGTTGTCACGGCCACCACGGCCGCGGCTCTGTTTCTTCTCGACCTTGACCACGGCTTCGCGACGTCCGACGCCCAGGAACCCACCGCGGGCTTCCTGAACCACCGTCACGTTCACTTCTTCGCGGCGCAGGCCCATCCGGAGCAATGCTTCACGGATGGCTTCATCGACGGTTTTACCCGTGCTTTCCATTGTGTCGCTCATGCTGTCTGCGTACCTCCCTCAGGGGCGGCCGTCTTGTGGATTCTCCAGGTCTGATAGATGGTCATGATGTTGTTGACCAACCAGTAAAGGACCAGGCCAGACGGCATCTGGTAGAACATGAAGAGGAAAATGACCGGCATCATTGTGTTCATCATGGCCATTTGGCCAGTCGGTTGGCCGGTCGGGGTCATCCGGGTCTGGATCAACATGGTGACGCCCATGAAGATGGGCAGCAGATTGAAGTCGGCACCCAGGAACGGAAGCGAGAACGGCAGCGTGAACAGAGCATCCGGCTTGGACAGATCGGTGATCCAGCCGAAGAACGGCGTGTTGCGCAGGGCAATGGTGTGCGCGAGCGCCTGGTACAAGGCGATGAAGACGGGCATCTGCAGCAGGAGAGGGAGACAGCCCGCCATCGGGTTGACCTTCTCCTTCTTATAGAGCTCCATCGTCGCCTTGCTCTGCTTCTCCTGGTTGTCCTTATACTTCTCCTGTAGGGCTTTGATCTTCGGCTGCAGCAACTGCATCTTCTTCATCGACTGGGTGCTGGTCCGCGTCAGCGGGTAGAACACCAGCTTGGTCAGCACCGAGAAGAGAATGATGATGATCCCGTAGTTCGGGATGAATCGCCGCATCTGATCCATGATCCAGAGCGTGGCCTCGGTCAGCGGCCGGAACAGTGCCCAGCCGAGATCCATGGTCTTTTCGAGACCGAGTCCGTAGGCCCGGAGCGAATCGGCCACTTGCGGACCGATGTAGAGAGTCAACCGACCGGACGCCAGCGCGCCCGAGCCGATGGCTCCCTCTTTGGCGGGCAACTCCACCGACCAGGTCTGCAGGTTCCGCGGCTGGTCACCCGAGAGGATGACGGTGGCGGATTGCGGCTGATCAGCGGGCCCCGCGGGCAGGCCGACAACGGTGAAGTACTTGTTCTGGACTCCGGCGAAACGCAGGTTGCCGCTATAGGTGCCCTGCACCTTGTCCACGCTCTTGGACAGGCCGCCGCGCTTCTTGAAGTCCAGATTGTCCCCCACCTTGACGAAGGAACGGAACGCCGCCGTCTCGAGACGGTCGTTTCCCTCCGTGCTGGCGATTCCCTGGGCCCAGCCGAAACGCACCGAACGGGGCGTTCCAAGCGTGGCGCGCGCCGCAGCAGCCTGCGGGCCGACGGCGACGATATCCAGGTCCATCGTGATGTCGTAGGAGTCCGGTGTGAAGGTATAGGTCTTGCGAATCTCGAGGTCCCCTGCGGTGCGTAGCCGGAAAACCACGCTGCGGGAGCCCCCGCTCACCTCGACCCGCGACGGCGCTTCGGTTTCGAAGAGCAGCCGGCCGAGTTCGAGGTCGGCGGCGTTGAACGCCACCGCATCCAGTCCGTAGGGTGCGGATTCATCACCCTGCGGAAGTACTTCGACGGGTCCGTTTTCCGCGCTACCGTATTCCAGACCCTTCCAGCTGGTCACACGGGCGCCGCGCCCCGCCAGTTCCATCTCGAACAGCGGCGTGACGACCACGACACGCGATTCCATGGTCGAGCCGGCCACCGGACGCAGCATCTCATCGATCGTCTCCGGGATCTCGCCCGGTGTCGCCGTTTCGACCGGAGCCTGCGTGTCCGTATCCGTCTCGACGGGCACGACCGCTTCGGCCAACGGTGCAGTCTGTCCCGTGTCCGCCGCCGATTCGACCGCCACCGTCCGCTGGCGGGCATCGCGGCTCGTCAACAACTGGTAGCCTGTGATCACCAGGAAGATCAGGAAAAACGCGAAAAGTGTACGACGGTCCATTATTTATCAGTCTCCGGGAAGGTCGGGGACGGGGTCAAGTCCACCGGGATGCCAGGGGTGACAGCGGCCGATACGCCTCAGAGCCAGCAGGCCTCCGCGCCACAGACCGTAGCGTCGCAGGCTTTCGGCAGCGTAAACCGAGCAGGTTGGATAAAAACGGCAGACAGCCGGCGTGTAGGGTGAGATCCAACGCCGGTACAGTTTGATCAGAACATAAGGCAAACGCCACATGTTACATCCGGTCGCATCCTGCTCCGGGAAAGCCTGAAGGCGTGTGGAACCTGGGATTACGACCTCGACCTCTCACGCACCTTCGTGCTCTGCGCCGCCACTGTCGCTCTGATTCACGACGGGACGGCCGGACACCGGTGCGGCGGTAACACGATCCAGCAACCGATCGAGTTCGTCGATCACCTCCGGGCAGCGCGCCGACACCATCCTATGACGGGCCACGGCAACTATCCAGAGTCCCTCTCCGACCGGGGCGGTCGGCAAGTGTCTCTGCCTCATGTCGGCAGCCAGCCCCGGCGTATTCTCGATACGGATCCGAATCGCCTCACGCAGCAGGCGTTTGGCGCGGTTACGGGCAACGGCCCCTCCCACCTTTCGGCTGGCCACAACGGACCGGGCGAGGTCGTCACCGGGGTACAGATAAAGCACGAATAGGCGTCCAACCTGTTTGACGCCCGCTTCGTACACGCGAGAAAAATCTCGTTTTCCACTCAGAGATCGCCAACCAAGACGATCTCGACCGCCGGGTCTCAAGCGGACAGGCGCTTGCGGCCCTTGGAACGGCGGCGCTTCAGCACCAGGCGACCCGCCTTCGTTGACATCCGCTTGCGGAAGCCATGCTTGTGGGCCCGCTTGATATTGCTGGGTTGAAAAGTCCGCTTCACTGCAGAACTCCTTCTTGGCGTCACTATCGATTCAGCCGCAGAAGGTTAATTGTGCACGCGCGTACTGTCAAGATTTTCCCGGAGTTATCCTCCACCGGCGAGCCTCGATCACAGCGCTGGTCCAGCCGCGAGACGGCGCACATTCACCGCCCCGGAACCCCCGGACTCTAGAGAGATTGTGTGTCAACGGGAGGTTACGGCAGCCTTTGCCTGTGTCCCGGATTTTGTCCTTGCTGGCCCCCGACCTCCGTGATAGGTTCCCACCGCTGACGATAAGTCCGAAAGTTGGTTTTGAGGGTTATCCACACCGGCCGATATTTGTGGATAACTTCTGTATACAGTTTGCTTTGTTTTTATATCTTGTTGTATATAAATAATTTATGGGCTTTTTAAAGGTGTTGATACGAGTGCAGGTTGTTCGCCCCGGCCCTTCAGGAGTTGCCTTGGAAGCAGTATCGATGGAATCCATGGACAGCTACTGGCACGACGTTCTCGGTGTCGTTCGCCGCAAGGTACAGCAGCAGACATACGACACCTGGTTCCTGCCCCTGGAGCCGACCGGGACATCCACGGACCACCGTGTCGCCGTCCCGAACCACTTCTTCCTGGACTGGTTCAGTGAGCATCATCTCCCGACCCTGAACGAGTCCGCCTCGCTGTATTTCGGTCGCAACATCGAATTCAGTCTCGAGGTCCGTCCGGAGACTCCGGAACTCGCCGAGGACCTGTTCAAACCCCAAGTCGATCCGACCCGCGCCCAGACGGAGGCGACCCAGTCCGTCGTGGTTGAAAACCTCCCCGATCCGGCCGCGGTCGCCGCGCGTGCGAATCTGAATCCCGACTACACGTTCGAGACGTTCGTCGTCTCGGGCGGCACCGATCTCGCGCGCGCCGCCGCGTTCGCCGTCGGCAACCAGCCGGGTACGTATTACAACCCGCTGTTCATCCACGGCGGCGTCGGGCTCGGCAAGACGCACCTCATGCACGCGATCGGCAACGAGATCGCCCGCCGGAATCCGTCAGCCAGGATCTGCTACCTGACCGCCGAACGGTTCATGAACGAGTTGATCATGAGCATCCAGGAGGGCCGGCAACCCGAATTCAAGCTCCGATACCGGAGCATGGACGTCCTGCTCGTGGACGACGTGTCGTTCATCGCGGGTAAGGAATCCACCCAAGACGAGTTCTTCCACACCTTCAACGCGCTGCACGACGACCGGAAACAGATCGTGCTGACGTCGGACCGTTCCCCGAAGGAGATCACCACCCTCGAGGAACGCCTCCGCTCCCGCTTCGAGTGGGGCCTGATCGCGGACATCCAGCCGCCGAATCTGGAGACCCGCATCGCCATCCTGCAGCGCAAGATCGCCAACAACAACATCTTCATCGGTGACGATGTTGTTCAATTCATCGCTGAGAATATCACTGATAATATCCGTAAGCTTGAGGGGGCGCTGATTCGCTTGCTGGCGTTCGCCAGTTTGATGCGCAAGGAAATTACCCTGGAGTTGGCCGCTGAGGTTCTCTCCTCCTACTTCGAGGGTCATTCTTCCGGGCCAGTGAAGATCGCCGACGTGATTGATGTGGTCGCAAGCCACTTCGAATTCACCGTCGATCAACTCAAGTCCAAGCGACGCACCCAGGACCTGGCCCGGGCTCGTCAGCTGGCGATGCACCTCGCCCGCGAGTTGACCGGCGCCTCCCTCAACCAGATCGGCCGTGCCTTCGGCGGGCGCGACCATTCGAACGTTTCCCATGCCTGTAATCTCATCATCAACAAGAGCCGGAACGAACCGCAGTACCGCGGCCTGATCAAGGATCTCATCGAACAGATCCGTGATCGCGGTCGGTCCTGACCTGGTCCGGCAGCGCTCCGCGACCCCTGCCGCGCCCTCCTGGGCGGGCAGGGGTCTTTCTTTTGCACCTCTCTTTGTACCCGAAACCATGTGGAAATCTGCGGATAACCTCCGGGATAAACGGGGGATGAAACGCGGTTAATCCCCCGCTCGCGACGCATCGTCGTAACCTTGTGGAAAAACCCCGAAGACTCCACAAAGTTGTCCCCGCACTGTCCGGATACGAAATGGCCCTCTTACCATGAT
>CAZJMO010000023.1:0-4581 GCA_964547085.1 uncultured Fibrobacteraceae bacterium
CGCGTTGTCGCCGCTTGCACGCGCGCGCGGTCGCGGTCATCATAGCGTCTCACCCGTTCGAGAGGAACCGCCGTGCATCGACGTTTGACAGTGTGCCTGTTCGCGCTCCTGCTCCTCGCCGCCGCGGCCCTCGCCGCCGAAATACTCGCCGCGCCGCCGTCGGCACACCGGCCCCCCGCCGCGCGCGTGGTCGCCATCGGCGACTGGCACGGCGACCTCGAGGCCGCCCGCGCCTCGCTCCGGCTGGCCGGCGCCATCGACGACCGGGACCACTGGATCGGCGGGGATCTCGTCGTGGTCCAGTGCGGCGACCAGCTCGACCGCGGCGACCGGGAACGCGCGATCCTCGACCTGCTGGACCGCCTGGCCGACGAGGCCGCGGCCGACGGCGGCGCCGTGTACGCCTTGATCGGCAACCACGAACATATGAACGCCACCGGGGATTTCCGCTACGTCACCGACGGCGGCTGGGCCGACTTCGCCGACATCGCCGCCGACACCGCGCTCGCCGCGCTGCCGCCCGAACACCGCGGCCGCGCCTCCGCCTTCGCGCCCGGCGGTCCGTACGCCCTCCTGCTGGCCGAGCACGATGTCGCGGTGATCATCGGTCGGGATCTCTTCGTGCACGGCGGTATCCTGCCCGCCCATGTGGAATACGGGCTCGACCGCATCAACGCCGAAACCCGCGCCTGGCTCCGCGGCAAGGCGCCCGAGCCGGCGCGCTTCGAGCAGCGCGACAGCCCGGTCTGGGCCCGCCAGTACAGCGACGATCCCGACAGCGTCGACTGCGCGCTGCTTGATCAGGTGCTCGCGGCCCTCGACTGCGACCGCATCTTCGTCGGACACACCATCCAGGACGGCGGCATCACGCCGCACTGCGACCGGCGCGTCTGGTGCCTGGACACCGGGGCCGCCGCGCATTACGGCGGCTCCGTCCAGGTGCTCGAGATCACGCCCGAGGGCGTCAGGGTGCTGTGGTGAAACTCCACGGCCCGAGCGGGCAGGTGAACCCGTCGGCGTCCAGCGCCGTGGCGCGCCAGTGGTACGTGGTGTCCGGCCTCAGGCCCAGCCCCGCCAGGTCCAGCGACGTGGCCGGTCCCGTGTAAACCGGCGTCGTCGGTTGCGCCGTCGTATCGAGCGTGACCAGCCAGTTGACGACCATATCCGCACCGACGGTCGGCTCCCAACTCAGCGTCCCGGTCGTCGCGACCTGCGACGAACCGTCGGCCGGCGCGGGCGCGGCGGCGACCTCGAACTCGCGGATCGACAGTTCCCACGGACCACAGGTGAACGTATGCAGGTCGGCATCGAACGCCGTGACCGACCAGTAGTAGGTGCGGCCGTAGCGCAGGTTCTCCAGCACGACGGTGCTGTCGGTGCCGGAGTGGACCATGGTCACCGGGTGCGGATCCTCGTCCAGGAACACGACCCAGTTCTCCACGGGCGCCGTGGTCTCGACCACGTCCCAGGTCAACGTCACGACGCGGTCCAGGTCGGCCGTGCTGTCGGCCGGCGTGGGCGCCACGTCGACCAGGAATGCCGGCGGGCCGGTGGTGAAACGCCACGGGCCGCTGGTGTCGGTGTTGTCTCCGGCGTCGACCGCGGTCACGCGCCAGAAATACTCGGTCTCGTAGGCGAGGTCGTCCAGCCGGACCGAACTGTCGGGGCCGGCGTAGACCAGATCGCGCGGCGGGTTGACGGTGTCGGCGTAGGCGAGGTAGTACGCCGGCGTGTCGCTGGCGGTGTCGATGCGCCACGCGAGGACGGGATCGGTCTCGAGGTTGAGCGTGCGGTCCTCGGGGTCCGGCAGCACGCGGCAGCGGAACGGCCGCACCGCGAAGCTCCAGGGGCCGAAGAGATGCTCGCCGCCGCCGGAGTCGGCGGCTGCGACCTGCCAGTAGTAGGTCTGACCGTCGAGAAGGTCGGTCAGGACGCAGGCGGTGTCGACGCCGGCGTAGACCTCGACGCGCGGCGGGCGGGTGGTGTCGGCCAGGACGCGGAAGGTGTCGGCCCAGGCGACGTCGGAGCTCAGCGACCAGCTCAACCGCAGCGGCAAGGATTGCTCGACGGCGCCGCTGAGCGGCGTGGGGACGGCCTCGGCGACGGGCGCGGCGTCGGGATCGACCGGATCGTCCTCGATGTCGCAGCCGAACAGGCCCACCGACAGCAGCAGCACCAGGACCGGGACCAAACGCAGGAATCTCTTGCAACGCTGCACGGGGACACCTCACACGTGGAAACGCCGGAAAGCAGAGGGCTCTCCGGCGTTATCGACCGCGGGAACGCATGGTTGAGAAATCTGCGGCGCGGCCCCCGGGGAGTCAGTTCCCGTCCTGCGACGTCCGCGCGATGATCTCCTCCTGCAACTCGCGCCCGATGTCGCAGAAATAGTCGCTGTAGCCGGCCACGCGCACGATGAGGTCGCGGTGCTCGTCGGGATGTTCCTGGGCGCGCCGCAGCGTCTCGGCGTCCACGACGTTGAACTGCACGTGGTGGCCGCCCTGCCGGAAGTACGCGCGGATCAGGTGCGTCAGCTTGACCAGCCCCTCGTCGCCGGCGATCACCCCGGGCAGGAACTTCATGTTGAGCAAGGTGCCGCCGGTGCGCTCGTGATCCATCTTGGCGCAGCTGTTGATCACGGCTGTGGGGCCGCCCGTGTCGGCGCCCTGGACCGGCGAGATGCCCTCGCTCAGCGGTCGGCCCGCGCGGCGGCCGTCGGGCGTGGCGCCGCAGACCTTGCCGAAGTAGACGTGGCAGGTGGTCGGCAGCATGTCCACGTGGTAGCGGCCGCCGCGACTGTTGGGCAGGCCCTCGATGGTGTCGATCAGGAGGTCGAAGACGCGGCGCATGTGCCGATCGGCGCGGTCGTCGTCGTTGCCCCAGCGCGGGGTGCGGCGCTGCAAACGCAGGCGGAGCGGCTCGGCGGTCGCGAAGTCGGTGTCGAGCGCGGCGCGCAGGTCGGCCAGCGGCAGGTCGCCGCCGAAGACGTGGTGGTCGAGAGCGGACAGGCTGTCGGTGATGGTGCCGATGCCCACGCACTGGATGTAGCTGGTGTTGTAGCGCGCGCCGCCGGCGTTGTAGTCGCGACCGCCGGCGATGCAGTCGTCGATGAGCACCGACAGGAACGTGGCCGGCATCCGCGCGGCGTAGAGCTGCTCGATCAGCTGGTTGCCGCGATGCTTGACCGCCACGGCGTGCCGCAGCTGCGCGGCGAACGCGTCGATCACGTCGTCGAGGTCGGCGAAGTCCGCCGGATCGCCGCTGTGCGGGCCGAGCTGCGCGCCGGATCGGGGATCGACCCCGTCGTGCAGCGCCAGTTCGAGCAGCTTGGGCAGGTTCAGGTAGCCGGTCAGGATGTACGCTTCCTTGCCGAAGGCGCCGGTCTCCACGCAGCCGCTGGTGCCGCCCTCGCGCGCGTCCTCGAGCGTCTTGCCCTGGCGCAGGAGCTGCGTGATGACGGTGTCGGCGTTGAACACCGACGGGTAGCCGTGGCCGTTGCGGATCACGCGGCAGGCCGCGCGCAGGAAACGGTCGCCTGTCCGCTTGGAGAGCTGGATGTTGCCCTGCGGCTGCAGCAGGTGCACCTCGTCCATGACCTCGAGCATGAGATAGCTCAGCTCGCTCACGCCGTCGCGACCGTCGCGGAGGACGCCGCCCAGATTGATGTTGGTGAAGTCGTTGTAGGTGCTCGACTCCTGCGCCGTCACGCCCACCTTGGGCGGCGCCGGGTGATGGTCGAACTTGATCCAGAAGCAGCCCAGCAGTTCCTTCGCGCGGTCGCGGTCGAGCGTGCCGGCGGCCGTGTCGCGGTCGTAGAACGGCTGGAAGTAGCGGTCCAGGTGGCCGGGGTTCATGGCGTCCCAGCCGTTCAACTCGGTGATCGTGCCGAGGTGCATGAACCAGTACATCTGGAGCGCCTCGTGGAACGTGCGCGGCCGATGGCGCGGCACGCGGCGGCAGACCGCGGCGACGGCGCGCAGTTCGGCGGCGCGCTCCGGTGCGGCGGCGGCGGCCAGACGATCGGCGAGGTCGGCGTGGCGCTCGGCGAAGAGGATGACCGCGTCGCAGCTCAGGCGCATGGCGGCGAGTTGCTCGCGACGGGCGACGGCGTCGGGATCGGCGGTCGGATCGAGGGCCGCCAGCGCGCGGTCGATGTCGGCCTGGAAATCCTCGAGTCCGCGCTCGTAGAACTTGCCGTCGAGCGTGGTGTGGCCGGGCGCGCGCTGCTCCATGAACTCGGTGAAGACGCCGGCCTCGTAGTACGCGCGCCAATCGGGAGCCGTGCGTTCGAGGATCTGCTCACGCATCGACCGACCGCGCCAGAAGGGGATGACCTCGTCGCCGTAGACGCGGCGGCACTCGTCGCTGACGCGGTACGGATTCTGCGGGCGCGTGTCGCGAACGTCGAGGTCGTCCAGGCTGTGGCACGTCAGCTCGGGATAGGTGCTCACGCACTTGGGCGCGGGGCCGCGTTCGCCGACGATCAGCTCGTCCTCGCCGAGGTAGAGCGTCTTGGTCCGGCACAGCTCGTGGAACGCCCGCGCGCGCAGCATGGGCGCCGAGACGCGCCCCTGCAGGTCG
>CAZJMO010000023.1:4591-7061 GCA_964547085.1 uncultured Fibrobacteraceae bacterium
GATAGACGCGGGTGATGATGACCGCGCGCTCAGGGTCGAGGCTAACCGGCGTCTCTAAACTCTCCCGACGCAGGCGGGCAACACGGTCGTTCACGGTCAACCTCCGATATGGACGTCCAGGCCCAGGGCGCGCAGCGGCGCCGCGAGTTGCGCGAGGCGGTCCGCCGTGGGCGGGCGCAGGTCGCACGTCCCGGCCGCCAGGTCGAAGCGCCGACGCTTGGCGACCGACGCCGCGTGATAGGGTAGCAGGTGGAGCCGGCGGATGCCGAGTTCGACCGCGATTCGTCCCGTCTGCGCCAGCGCGTCCGGCTGGTCGGTCAGCCCGGGGACCACCGGCACGCGCAGCCAGATGCGACGGCCCGCCCTTGCCAGCAGCTCCAGATTCCGCAGGATGAGATCGTTGCCGACACCGGTGAGCGCGGCGTGCGTCGCGGGATCGGGGTGCTTGAGGTCGAAGAGCCAGAGGTCGGCCAGCTCCGCGACCGCGGCCACCTGCGCGGTCGGCGCGTGGCCCGTGGTGTCGACGGCGGCGTGGAGCTCGCGGTCGCGGCAGCCCGCCAGCATCGCCAGCAAGAATTCGGGCTGGGCCAGCGGTTCGCCGCCCGAGAAGGTCACCCCGCCCCCGCTCTCCTCGAAGTGCAACCGGTCGCGCTCGAGCCGATCCAGCAGCGCCGCAGCCTCGACCGGACGGCCCGACAGTTCGCGCGCGCCGGACGGACACGCCTCGACGCAGCGGCCGCAGCGGCTGCACCCCTCCGGCCAGGGTGCGGCGGGCGTGGGTTTCCGGTCGCCGGGACACGCCTCGATACAAGCGCCGCAGTCGATGCACCGGTCGGCCCGGAAGGCGGGAACCGTCGCCGTTGGTCGCGACTCGGGATTATGGCACCACGCGCACGACAGCGGGCACCCCTGCAGGAACGCGGTCGTGCGGATGCCCGGGCCGTCGTGGACCGAGTAGCGTTTGATGTCGAAAACGAGTCCCTGGGTCATGGTCCGCCTCCGGCCGGTTGTCGCCGGATCGAACATGCAGCCGGCCCGCTGCCCATGCAAGCAAAACGCCGGCTCCGGGAATGCCCTCTTGCGAATTGTCCGCATGACAAAAGATTAACATTCGGATATAATGACCGCGTTGATCGTGCGTGTCATCCCGTACTCAACCCGTGCTGGACGTGGCCGATGACACGCATGATTCTTGGTGTCGAATTCCGGATCGGGGATGTCCAACAGGCCGCCCGTTCCGACCCACCCGAAACCCCACGAGAGGTGCCCCATGCGCGTCCCGTTCGTCGATCTAAAAACGCAGTACCAGACGATCAAGCCGGAGATCGACCAGGCATTAGCCGAAGTCCTTGCCGACTGTGCCTTCATCGGGGGCAAATACGCGGCCCGCTTCGAGGAAGAATTCGCCGCCTACATCGGTCGCAAGCACGCCATCGGCGTGGCCAACGGCACCGACGCCCTGTTCGCCGCCATGAAGGGCCTCGGATTGGGACGCGGCGACGAGGTCATCACCGCGGCCAACACTTTCATCGCCACGGCGGAGGGCATCACCCGCACGGGCGCCGACGTGGTTTTCGTGGACAACGATCCCACGTACTACAACATCGATGTCGACAAGATCGAGGCGGCGATCACGCCGCGGACCAAGGCCATCACGCCGGTCCACCTCTATGGCCAGCCCTGCGCCATCGATCGTGTCAAGGCGATCGCGGACAAGCACGGATTGCTGCTCATCGAGGACGCCGCCCAGGCTCACGGCGCGGCCTGGAAGGGTCGCAACGCCGGCACGTGGGGCGACGCCGGTTGCTTCAGCTTCTACCCGGGCAAGAACCTGGGCGCCTACGGAGACGCCGGCGGCGTGGTCACCGATCGGGACGCCTTGGCCGAGAACCTCCGGAGCTTCTGCAACCACGGTCGGCACGAGACCAAGCATCACGGCATCGAGGGAATCAACAGCCGCCTCGACGGCTTCCAGGCCGCTGTCTTGACGGTCAAGCTGCGCCACCTCGAAGCCTGGACCGAGGCCCGCATCGCCGCCGCGAAGCGGTACACCGAGGGTCTGTCCGATGTCTGCGTAACGCCGCAGGTGCATCCGGACGCCCGCCACGTCTTCCATCTCTACGTGATCCGCGTGGCGAACCGCGACGAGTTGCGGAAGAACCTGCAGGAAGCCGGCATTCCCACCGGCGTGCACTACATGAAGGCCAACCCGTTCGTGGCCGCATACGAACATCTCGGTGCCCGGCCGGAAGATTTTCCCGTGGCCTACAAGTACCAGGACGAGATCGTCAGCCTGCCCATGCACGGCGACCTGACCGACGAGCACATCGAACTTGTCATCGACTCCGTGCGCAAGTTCGCGCGGATGCCCGAGGACTGAGCGCGAACGACAGCGCCTGGATCATCACCGGAGGCCGCCCCGTCCAGGGGCGGCCTCCATTCGTACACGCCGCAGCATCCGCCCGACGTC
>CAZJMO010000023.1:7103-11617 GCA_964547085.1 uncultured Fibrobacteraceae bacterium
GCCGGTACGATCAGGTTGGTGCGGATCACGTACGTGAATTCGTTACCGTCGAAGTTGGCCGGCGGCGCGAAACCCTGCGGACCGACCCAGAGCCACACTTCGCTGCCGGCCACGCCGGTGATCGTCATCGATCCCTCGAGGCACGGTCCGATCTCGGCCTCCTGCACGACATCCACATCCACGCAATTCAACGGGCCGAGTTGGTACATCACCGCCGGAGCCGCCGCATCCGCGGCAATCTCGATCACGCCGGACGTGGGCACGACGATCGTGAACCAGTCGGTGTCGCGGAATTCGGTCCCGGTCGGGCCCAGGTACCAACCGCTGACGCCGCAGAACGACTCGGAACTGAGCGGCTGGAACGGCGTCACGCCCAGATCCTCGCTGTTGCAACCACCGTTGTGATAGTCCTCGTAGCCGTCCACGAGCGGCGGTTCGCCCTCGGCCACGGCCCCGAGCGGGCAGTCGAGGACACAGGGAACGTACTCGCCGATATTCACCACGTAATCGCCGAATTGGGCACCGTATCCGTCAATGACGACGTAGTACCGGACCCCCGCCGCGACCATGACGTTCTCGAGCCGTGAGGTCCAGTCTTCGTAGAAATCATCGTTGCAGCCGAGCAGGGCCAGGCTCTCGTCGTAGACGTAGGTCTTGGTATCGAACGCCGAGCCGAACAGATCGACGAAGATGGCCATGTCCATCGTCGCGGTGAAGGTGTAGACCACGTCGGGCGCCGTCGAATCGGTGTAGGGGCAGACCTCGTCGTAGTCGTCGAAGTACTGCGCTGTCGTGCCGGTCCCCGAGTACGGCAACATGACGGGCGTGGCGTCCATGAGGGTGTCGCCGCCCTGCCTGACGCCGGTCGGCGGCGTGTAGACGGAGTGGGCGGCAGGTTTGTCGGGACGCTGGTTGCCGAGATCGTAAGCGACGGCCGAGCCGACAAGGGTCAGCACGATGATAATCGCTAGCAATTGCTTCATGGCGGGGCTCCCTTCCTCATCAATCGTCTTTCCGGATCGGAAGACGGCGTGGGATTCGCAGGCGGGGCAACCCGCGAACGAGCGAGGAAGGAGCGGTGCGGAGGTGCTGAAAGCTGAAACCCGCCACGCTATATTCGATAGGCGACGGTTTTTCCCTCGTATGGCGAGACGGTAGCACACGTCGAAACCGGTTGCCAGAGTATATTCGTACGGTTTCCTTTCAATTGTCTTACAGTCGCCCCGCCGGACAATCCGTTTGCCCGGGACAATGCTGAAAACGCCGGTCCACCCGAAGGTGGACCGGCGCCTCTCTAGCTATTCGAATGGTCGCCCCACTCCTAAAGCAACGGAGCGATCACCACCGAAATCACCGACATCAGCTTGATCAGGATGTTCAGGCTGGGACCGCTGGTGTCCTTGAACGGATCGCCAACCGTGTCGCCGACGACAGCCGCCTTGTGGCTTCCGCTTCCCTTGCCCCCGTGATGGCCGCCCTCGATGTATTTCTTGGCGTTGTCCCACGCGCCGCCCGCGTTGGACTGGAACAGCGCCAGGAGCACACCGCTGACCGTCACGCCGGCCAGCAATCCACCGAGCATGTGCGTCCCGCCGACGAAGCCCACCAGCACCGGCGCGCCCACGGCGATCAGGCCCGGCAACACCATCTCGCGGATGGCCGCGTTGGTGGAAATCGCCACGCAGCGCTTGTAATCCGCCGTGGCCTTGCCTTCGAGCAGGCCCGGGATCTCGCGGAACTGTCGGCGTACTTCCTCGATCATCGAGAAAGCCGCGCGCCCGACCGCGTTCATCGACAGCGCCGAGAACAGGAACGGCAACATGGCGCCGAAGAGCACGCCCACCAGGACCAGCGGTTCCAGCAGATCGATCTTTTCCAGTTCGACGGCCGACTGGTAGGCCGAGAACATCGCCAACGCCGTCAGCGCCGCCGAGCCGATCGCGAAGCCCTTACCGATCGCCGCCGTGGTATTGCCCACCGCGTCGAGCTTGTCGGTGCGGGCCCGGACCTCGGGGCCGAGCCCGGCCATCTCGCTGATGCCGCCGGCGTTGTCGGCGATGGGACCGTAGGCGTCCACCGCCAGCTGGATTCCCGTGGTCGAGAGCATACCCAGGGCTGCGATGCCGATGCCGTAAAGGCCCGCGGTCTGGTGCGCCGCGATGATGACCGCCCCCAGCACGATCACCGGCAGCGCGGTCGACATCATGCCCGTGGCCAGACCCGCGATGATGTTGGTCGCCGCGCCGGTCTCGCTCGCCTTGGCGATCGCCCGCACCGGCCCGCGGTTCTCGGCCGTGTAGTATTCCGTGAGCATACCGATGAGCGTTCCGCCCACCAGGCCGGCCACCGTGGCGAAGAACACGCCCATGACCTTCTCCGCGGGGAGCATCTGGTCGGCCAGCACCCAGGTGGCGCCGACCATGATGATCGCCGCGCCGAACGTGCCGCGGTTGAGCGCGCTCTGCGGATCGCCGCCCTCTTTGACGCTCACCAGGAAAGTCCCGACGATCGACACGACGATGCCGACGCCGGCCACGGCCAGCGGCAACATCACCGCGTTGACGTTGCCGGGCAGGAAGGTGGTCGCCAGGATCATGGTGCCGATGATCGAGCCGACATAGCTCTCGAAGAGGTCGGCGCCCATGCCGGCCACGTCGCCCACGTTGTCGCCCACGTTGTCGGCGATGACGGCGGGATTGCGGGGGTCGTCCTCGGGGATGCCCGCCTCGACCTTGCCCACCAGATCGGCGCCGACGTCGGCGGCCTTGGTGTAGATGCCGCCGCCCACGCGCGCGAAGAGCGCGATCGAACTGGCGCCCAGAGAGAAGCCGCTCAGCACCTGGAGCACGCGTGCGGTCTCCCACTCGGCACCGACGACGTTGTTGTAGAACAGGAAGAGCAGGCTCAGCCCGAGAACGCCCAGTCCGACGACGCCCATGCCCATGACCGTGCCGCCGCTGAAGGCGACGTTCAGGGCGCGGTTCAGTCCGTCGCGCGCGGCGCTGGTCGTACGGACGTTGGCGATCGTCGCGATACGCATGCCGAAGTAGCCCGCCAGACCGGAGCAGACGGCCCCGACCACGAAGCTGACGGCGATCATCCAGTGCGAGTCGGCCTGGCTGAAATTGCTCACCGCCAGGATCACGGCCACGGCCACGACAAAAACGGCCAGGACGCGATACTCGCGCCCGAGGAAGGCCATGGCTCCGTCGTGGATGTGGGCGGCGATGGTCGCCATTTCCTCGGTGCCGGAATCCTGGCGCCGCACCCACGAAGCCTTGACGGCCGCAAAGACCAGCGCAAGGACACCAGCGAGAGGGATCAGGTAAATCATCTGGAGAGCTCCTCCGTGGGAAGACCGCAGACTCGGCGATCTCCTCAAACGCAAATTGGCCGTCCCTGGGGCGGCCGGGCAATAGACGGAGGCGTCAGTACCCCAAATTGCCGCGACCCAAACTAGATTATCGTCTAACCGCGATCCAGGATAAGCAGGTTCCAACGTCTTGTCGCTCGGTTCAACGAATTTTTGTCGGTGTTCCGACCACTTCGACCTCGTAGATCACGTCGGCATCGGGCGGCACGACCGTCCGATCGCCCCGATGCCAGCCCCGGCGACCAAAGGCCATGGCCGCCGGCACGCGGAGCCGCCGCAGTTCTCCGGGACGCATGCCGCGCAACCCCAGCTCGAGTCCCGGCTGGATCTTGTAGTCGCCCAGGATGACGGTCACCGTGTTTCCGAGACGGCGACTGTCCTGGAACTTCTCGGTCTTGCCCCCGTCGGCATCGACCAGCCATCCCTCGAGATGGATCGCCAGTCGGTCGCCCGCCTGCACCGGATCGCCGGCGCCGGCGCGCAGGACCTCGAAATCGGGCGCGACCCGGGACACCAGTTCCACTTCGTAGACCACGGTCTCGCCCGGGCCGACCGCCTCGCGTCCGGCGTCGCCGTACGCCAGCGTCGGTGGTACGACGATCTGGCGGAGGCCGCCCACGCGCATCCCTTCCAGTCCGAGTTCCAACCCCCGGTTGATCATGCCCGCGCCGAGCATCACGCCGACCGTTTCGTCGGTTTCGCTGCTGCTGACGAACGGCTCGTCGCGACCGCCGCCCTGCAGGGACCATCCGAGATAACTGATTTCCACGTAGTCGCCGGCCGCGACCGCAGGACCGTCGCCGGCACCCAGGTCGGTCACCTCGATGCGCGCGATCGCCGTCACCAGCACCTCGCACCACAGGGCTTCGTCGACAGCCAATCCGGTCGGTCGAAAGCGGGGTGTGATCTTCTCGGGGCCGACAATGAGACGGCGGCGGCCGCCCTCGAGCGTCCCGATCAGTCCTTCGTCCCAGCCGGGCATGACCGCGCCGTCGCCGAGCACGAAACCGGCGGGGTCCAGATCGGTCATCTCGACCGGTCGTCCCCGGGCGCCGTCTTCATAGGCCCAGCACCGGACCTCGACGGCGAGGTGGTCGCCCGGTGCGGCGGCACGGCCTCCGCCGACCTCGAGGTCGCGCAC
>CAZJMO010000023.1:11627-14851 GCA_964547085.1 uncultured Fibrobacteraceae bacterium
GCGGAATCGACACCGTCGCCGCAGCCCGCCTGGGCGAGCAGCGCGACCAGAAACAACAGGGTAAGCAAGGGCAAGAGACCAGAGTCGCGGCGAACCGCGTGGCACTTGGACAAGATCGGATCCTCCGGGAAATCCTCCGGAAAAGAGGGCGCGCAACGCCCCCGGGCGGTGGCGGAAAGAGATGGTAACGAATCCCGCGGCACGTGGCAAGACCACAGCCGACGGTCGTTCGCTTGACGCACAACGAACCGGTGGCGTACCTTCGCCGCCCACGGAAGGGGTCCCATGAGCGGTCGGCAAGGCGTCCTGCACAATCTCAGCATGCTCGCGGTGGGTCAGGTCGCCTCCCAGCTGCTCAATGTATGGGCCCTGGTCTTCCTGGCCGACCGGCTCGGGCCTCACTGGTACGGGGTCGTCCAGGTGGGCGTGGCGTTCATGGCCTACGCCTGCGTCATCGCCGAATGGGGCCTCTTCTCGCTCGGCATCCGCGAGACCTCCCGACTCGACGATCCCGACCAGGTTCTCACGTACGCGCGGCATCACACCGGCCTGATCTCGCTGCAGGCGCTGGTCGTGGTCGGCGGCGGCCTGCTTGTGCTGCCGCTGCTGCCGTTCACCGCGGCCGACCCCTGGGTCTTCCGCCTCTACCTCGGGGCGGTCCTGCTGCAGGTCTTCATGTTGTCGTGGGTCGCCACGGGCATCGAGCGCATGGTGTGGGTCGGCGTCACCAAGACCATGCGCAGCCTTCTGTATGCCGTCCTGATCCTCGTCCTGCTCGAGCCCCTGAGCCGCGGCACCGGGATCTCAGCCGCACGCTGGGTGCCGATCATCTTCCTGGCGGCGAATCTGGGCGGCAATCTGGTCATCGGCGGGGCGTTGCGGCACCATTTCGGGCGGTGGATCCTGCCGCTGCTGCCGCCGCCGGCCGAGGCCGGACGACGGTGGCGCGAGACCGGCCCCCTGGGCGCGAGCATCGTCGTGCTGCGGATCCTGCTGAACGTCGACCTCATCGTCCTGGGCATCCTGGCCACACCGGCGACGGCCGGAAACTACGCCGCCGCCTCGCGCGTGATCTTCCTCCTGGTCGTCGCCGTCGAGGTCCTGTGGGCCGCGCTGCTGCCGCGCCTCTCTCGCCTGGCCAAGTTCGACCGCCGCGTCTTCCGCGACACCTTCAACAGCTTCCTGGGTTTCGTCCTGGCCGGTCTGCTGCCCGTGGCGGTGGGCGGCTACCTGGTCGGCGCGGACATCATGGCGCTCCTCTATCGGGACCAGTATCCCGACGGCGGACCGGTGTTCCGCGTGCTCGCCGTCTCATACGCCTGCCTCGCCACGGCCACGTTCCTGGGCAACACCCTGGTCGCCGAAGACCGCCAGCGGGAGTACTTCGGCCCGCTGGCGATCGGCGCGACGGTCGCGATCGTCGGTACGGTCACGCTCGTTCCCGGACACGGAGCCTTCGGCGCCAGCCTGGGCATGCTGGCGGCCCACACGCTGCTGGTGTCGATCCTGGTCTGGAAACAACGACACCTGTTCAGCCGGAGCCTCGGGGCATTTCTGTTGCAACTGCTACCCGCGCTGGGCATCATGGCGCTTGCCGTCGGTCTGACGCCGACCTGGCCGGTGCTCGCCCGCATCGCCGTGGGCGGCGGGATCTACGGCGCTGCGGCCGGCTGGCCGCTCTGGCGTTCTTTCCGCCGGGCCCGAGCCGCCGGATCCTCATGAACCGGAGAGCCTCCGTGGAACACACACTCGTCCTCTTGACCGATTATCGCGGCGCCCTGAGGCAACGGCAGCAAGTCTACGAATCGCTCGACCTCGACCGCCTCACCGCGGAACTGAAGGCAGGCGGCTGGGATGTCCGGCTCACGCGCTACGAGGACGCCGCCCGGGATCTCGACGCGCTCACGGGCGCCGTGATCCACTACACCAGCACCCAGGAGCCGGGCTACCGCACGTTCCTCGACGACGTGCTCTACGACCTCTCCCGCACCAGCACGCTGGTGCCGCGCTACGAGATCTTCCGCGCCCACGAGAACAAGGGTTACCAGGAATTGCTGCGCCGCCGGCTGGATCTGGGACAACCGTACGGTCGCTATCTGGGTAACGAACGCGGACTGGACGGCCGCACGGACGACCTTGTCTTTCCGCTCGTGGTCAAGCCCATCAGCGGCTTCCAGAGCCGCGGCGTCGCCCGTGTCGGCGACGAGTCCGAGTTGCGCCGCTGGATCCGCCGCCAGAACCGGCCCGCCGGCTTGTGGACCTATCGCCTCAAGCGATGGCTCAAACGCCACGTCTTGCGCGGCCGCTACCGTCCGGAGATGTACACCGACTGCGTCCATGCCGGCGGCTACGTCCTGCAACCGTTCGTCGACGGCGCCGCGGGCGACTGGAAGGTGCTCGTGTTCGGCGATCGCTACTTCGCCCTCAGACGCGACGTCCGCCCCGGAGACTTCCGCGCCAGCGGCAGCGGTCGTTTCGCACACGACACGCCACCGGACTCCGTCCTGGACTTCGCGCGGCGGACCTTCGAGCGGCTCGACGTGCCCATGGTCTCTCTCGACATCATCGAGGTCGGCGGCGAGTGCTCACTCGTCGAGTTCCAGGGCCTCCATTTCGGCACGCTGACGCTGGACGACGCGCCCCACTACTTCCGGCCGACGGCCGACCGCTGGGAACGCGTGCCGGGTCCCAGCGTCCTAGAGGACGAATACGCGCGCGCCCTGCTCCGGCACCTGGGTCGCAGGACACCTTGACGGCGCGGTAGAACGGACGAATACTGGTCGCCCGCCCGTCACGGCCCGGGCCACCTCGAACACCAGCTCCCGGGACGATCCATGGTTCGCTTCATCCAGCTCCACGCTCCCTGGCTCGCCGGCTTCCTGCTGACCGCCAACCTCTATCTCGTGCCGACCATGGCGTCCTCGCCGCGGGCGACCGACATACTGGGGCTCGTTTTCGGTCTCTGGATCCTCATTCGCCTGGTGCACGGTCGGCAGCCGGCCGGACCGCTCGTGGTGGCGTCGCTGGTCGGGCTCATGCCGCTGGGGTGGTTCTTCTTCGGGGTCATCAACGGAGATATGGCCACCGCCTCGCAGACCGCCCGCTGGCTCCTGGCGGTGCCGTGGGCCATCGCGTTGCCCGCCCTGCTGGACGATTCCGACCGCCGGCGCCGGTTCGCCTGGGGCGTGCTGTGGGGCTGCTGGGTCGGCGTCGCGGTCATCGTC
>CAZJMO010000023.1:14861-17608 GCA_964547085.1 uncultured Fibrobacteraceae bacterium
GTGGGGCTGTCGTCCAGCGATTCCGCCTACTACCACTACGTCTTCTACAGCGTGCGCATTCCGGGACTTCACGGGCAGCACAACGCCAGCGCGACGATTATCAGCCTGGCGATTCCCGCCGTCTTCTTCCTCTACTTCCGGCGAAAGTGCTCGCTGGCGGTGGTGATGGGCACGTTGCTCGGTTTCCTGGTCGCCCTGCATCTGACCAGCACCCGCAGCCCGCTGATCGTCGCGATCCCGGCGGTCGTCTATGCGTTCGTGGCGGCACACGAAGCGGGTCGGGGGGTGATCCTCGGCGCGGTGTTGCTGGCGGTCGTCGTGCCGCTGGTCGCGGTCGTGGGGCCGCCCGGAGGCTGGAGTCGCTGGAGCGACACCGAGGCCATCCACGCCAACGCCGGCGAACGCGCGAACAGCACGCTGGGAGCCATGGAACTCGCCATCGGCAATCCCGCGGGTTTCGGCGTGACCCGCGGGAAAGAGCAACTCGCGGACGCCACCGGCAGCCTGGCCACCCACAACGCGTTCCTGCAGGCGTCCGTCCACCTCGGCATGCCCCTGGCACTGGCCGTCCTCGCCGGTATGATCGCGGTGATCCTGCGCGGGCTGGGAGGACCCGACGGGCCGCTCTTCCTGGAAGGTCTGCTGGCGTTCCAGACCGCCGGCGTGTTCATGTTCGAGGAGCACCTCAACAACCCCTCGTTCGTGATCCTGGCCTGCTGGTTCGTGGTCGCCGCAGCCACGAATCGCTCCGAATCAAGGACGACGACATCCTGAAATCGGACGCGGATACAGGAAGGCCGCCGGAGGCTGACGCCGCCGGCGGCCTGAAGAACTCCAGGGCGTCAACCCTCAGGAGCGGAAGATCTCCCGGCGGTGTTCCAGCAGATAATCCCCCACGAACGCCAGCACGACGCCGCCGACGGCACCCAGGAAGACCAGGATGATCATCGCCCGCGTCTTGCGCGGCCGCACCGGTTTGTCCGACACCACGGTCCGGCCGACACGCTGCAACGGGGAGAGCGTCCCCAGCTTCACCTGGCGTTCCTGGATCTGGTTCTGAAAATCCAGCCGCTCGTGCGGCAGATCGTACTGTCGCTCCAGCCGCAACTCACCCAGCGTGCGACCGGACTCCCGCATCTTGGCCCGGATCTCCGTCTCGCGCTTGATCTCGAGCTGCGACCGTTCGATGCGCGCAACGTCCAGCCGGTAGGCCAGGCTGTCCTGCGTCGAGCGGTTCTTCTCCAGCGCCCGCCGCACCTCCATCGAGGCCGCGGACAGCGACTGCAGGACATCGCCGCTGTCGAGGATCGCGTCACGCTTGACCCACGACGGCAGATCGTCCGCCGCAAGATCCTGCTCGCCGCCGAGCGCCAGGCGCCGACGCGTGTGGTCGATCTGGGTCAGGTCCGTGACCAGACGCGGTTCGGACTCGGCCAGATCCGCCAGACGTCGCTCGTAGTAGACCTCGTGCTGCCGGATCTTGTCCGCGTCCAGACCCAGTCGCTGGTCCTCGGCCAGGACCGTGAGCGACTCGGCACGCGCCTGTTCGAGCGCCAGTTCGATGCTCGCGTCCTTCTTGGCCAGGCCGGAGAGCTGGATGCGCAGACGCTCCACCTGCAGGCGCAGCCCGTCCCGCGTGAGCTTGATCGGGCTACCGACAGTGTCGGCCACGGCGTATCGCTCGAACAGCACCATGGACGAGTCCAGGATCGCCGCCGCGAGTTCCGGCGATGTCGCGGTCGTCCACAGGGTGATGATGTCGCCGCCCTGGAGATTCTGCAGTCCCTGTGCGATGAACTCCGCCCGGACCACCGGCCGGGCGCCGGGCGCGAGGTCCAGACACGCCACCAGATCCCTGGTGTAGAGCCCCTGTTCGTACCACCGCGTGATGTCCTTGAGCTGCCAGTGGCGGTATGGACCGCCGTCCGGCGCGAACGCGGTGATCCCCGGCCGGACCGTCGCGGTGGCTTCCCAGCGGCGTGTCCCGAAGATGCCGTAGAGCAGACCGACGGCCAGGCCCAGCAGGGGCAAACCCACGACGATGAGCCGTCGGCGCCAGAGGATGTTCAGAATCGACGCCAGGTTGAATGCCTGGGCGTCCGCGTGGGTCTCGTTGTTCAAGCCGTGTCCTCCTTGGCACGATGCGTGGCAACTCGGAGCGAGCTACCCCAGACGGTCCAGCGCCTCCTGCGACGCCGCCAGGATATCCTCATGCAGCGATCGGCCGTGCGAATCCATGGTCACCACCACCGGGAACCGCTCGACGCGGAATTCCCAGATGGCCTCCGGCGACCCGAACTCCTCCATCATGTGCACGCCCTCGACCGCGGTCACGCATTCGGCCAGCACCTGGGCCGCGCCGCCGATGGCGTGCAGGTAGACCGCGCCGACCTTGCGGCAATACTCCAGCGTCTTGGGCCCCATGCCGCCCTTGCCGATGACGCCGCGGATCCCGAACTGCTCCATGAGCGGTCCCTGGTAGGGTTCCTCGCGGATGCTGGTGGTGGGACCGGCGGCCTTGACCACCCAGCGTCCCTTCTCCTTCACCACCACCGGGCCGCAATGGTAGATGATGCTGTCCTTGAGGTCTACAGGCGGCTTGCCGCCGTCGTGCAGGTACTTGTGCACGGCGTCGCGCCCGGTGAAGACGAGTCCCGAGATCTCGACCTTCTGGCCGACCTCGAGGGCGCGGATCTTTTCCTCGGTGAACGGTGCCTCGAGCAACATGATCGGACCGCCTATGCGTA
>CAZJMO010000024.1:0-16873 GCA_964547085.1 uncultured Fibrobacteraceae bacterium
CCCGGCGCCCGCTGCGACGTGGCCCGCTCCCCCGGTGTACACACCGCCTCCGGTCGCTCCGCCCTACGCGCCCCCCGGCTACTGGGGACCGCTCACGACCGTGCCCGTCGACTTGACCGGTCGCGACCAGAGGATCCCAGTCGGGGTCTCCCGCGCCGACAGGCCCAGATCCTCGGCCAGAATCGCGGCGACCTCGCGGTCCGTCGTCGCACCGCCGGACACGCCGGACGGTCCCGGGCGCACCGGTTCCGGAGCCGGTGCCTTGCGGGTCAGCTTGTCGAGACGGGCGAGCCGCTTGCGAAGATCCACGGCGGCCTCCGGGTCAGTTCCGGGAGAAGTGATCGTCCCACGGCGGCGGCGACCCCGCAGCCGGGGCATCGTGACGTCCCGCCGCGCGTGCCAGAAGCCACGCGGCGCCCGCCTTGGCGCGGTCGCCGGACTCCACGGTCGGCCCGACACACGACGGGCAGCCACGCGAACACGGGCAGCGCCTGACGTGCTCGAGCGCGGCCTCGCGGATCTCTTCCCACTGCTGGAAGATCCGTCGCGCGAATCCCACGCCGCCCGGCACCGAATCGTAGACGTACAGCGTGGGCGCGTCGGTGAACGGCGCCCGGACCATGGCCTGGGAGTGCAGGTCGCGCGTGTCGCCCATGACGAACACCGGCGCCACGGTGCCCAGCAGATGCGCCAGGCCCTTGAGCGCGTCGCCCAGATCCAGACCCGCGACTGTCATTTCCGCCGCCACGTCATCAGGCAGCTGCCACCACATGCTGGTCGTGTGCATCTCCATCTCGGGCAAGTGGACCTTGCCCGAGCCGACGTTCTCGTGCGTCCCGAGCTTGATCTTCTTGTAGACCGTGACCTTGTCGACGAGGCCGATCTCGCCCAGACCGAGGGCCCCCAGGAACGCATCGGGACGGGTCTCGTCGGTGTCGAGCGTCTTGAGCTCGACCTTGCGCTGCGCGTCGGTGTAGTAATCGACCGTGACCGGCTGCACGTAGGCCTTGCGGCGGTCCCAGTCGAGCTTGTCGACGTGATACTGCTGCGCGCCGTGGATGTAGACGGCTTCGTCGTGAAGCATCTCCTGCGCGGAGAAGAGATCCATCTCGCCGATGATCCGACCGCCGGGCGTCGAGGCGTCGATGATGACCACGTTGTCGGGAGCCGCCGACCGCAGACTCACGTCCTCGGCGGGATACGTATCGGTCATCCAATGGTAACGACCGTCGGCGACGTGCAGGACGCGCTGGTCGGCGAGGTAATCGAGGATCTCGGTAACCCGGCGCCCGCCGAACGCCTCGTCCGCCTGGAACGGCAACTCGAAGGCCGCGCATTTCAGGTGGCTCATGAGGATGACCAGGTTCTCGGGATCGATCGTCGCGTGCTCCGGCGACCGGCCGAGGAAGTAGTCCGGATTGCCCAGGATGTACTGGTCGCCCGGCGAACTGGTGCCCACCAGGACCACGGCCGACAGCTCGTTGCGCCGCCCCGCGCGCCCGGCCTGCTGCCATGTCGATGCAACGGTCCCCGCGTAACCGCACATGATGCAGACATCGAGACGTCCGATGTCGATGCCGAGCTCGAGCGCGTTGGTCGAGACCACCGCCCGGACCGAGCCGTCGCGCAGGCCGCCCTCGATGGCGCGGCGTTCGCTGGGCAGGTAACCGCCGCGGTAGCCGCGGACCTCGCCGCCCTTGATGCCCACACGCCGTCCGGCCCGTTCGAGGTACGTCAGCAGGAGTTCCACGCGCATGCGGCTGCGGGCGAAAATGATCATCTGCGCCCCGGTCGCGAGGAACCGTTCGGCGATACTGCGCGTCTCCTTGACGGCGGACCGCCGGATCCCCAGTTCCGGATTGACGACCGGCGGGTTGTAGAAGATGAAGTGCTTCTCGCCGTGCGGCGCGCCGTTCTCGCGCACCTCGGCGAGGTCTTCGCCCACCAGCTGTGACGCCAGTTCACCCGGGTTGGCGATGGTCGCCGAGCAGCAGATGAACTGCGGCTTCGCCCCGTAGAACGCCGCGATCCGCCGCAGGCGGCGAAGCACGTTGGCCACATGGCTGCCGAACACGCCGCGATACTGATGGATCTCGTCGACCACCACGTACCGCAGGTTCTCGAAGAGCTTCACCCACAACGTGTGGTGCGGCAGGATGCCCTGATGCAGCATGTCGGGATTGGTGACGACGATGTGCCCGCTCGAACGGATCGCGCGTCGCGCGGTCTCGGGCGTGTCGCCGTCGAAGGTATGGACCTTGATGTCCACGCCCAGCTCGCGAACCACGTCGTGCGCCTCGTGCATCTGGTCCTGGCTGAGCGCCTTGGTCGGGAACAGATACAGCGCGCGCGCCTGTGGGTTCTTCAGCAGAGCGTCGAAGACCGGCAGGTTGTAGCAGAGCGTCTTGCCCGACGCGGGCGGGGTGGGCACCACCACCGAACGTCCCGACAAAGCCTGCGTCACCGCTTCGGCCTGATGGCTGTACAGCTGCTCGAGTCCGCGTGCCCGCATGGCCGCCACCAGGCGCGGATCCAGCTCGGCCGGCCAGTCCGCATAGCGTCCGGTCCGGGCGGGGATCGTCTCCCAACGCGTGACATTTCGGAGAAACCGGTCGTCGGCACGCAATCGACGCAGCAGCTGGGCGAGATTCATGGCGGCCTCCCTGCCTCAAGCCAGACGCTGGATTCGACTCGTGCCGCGACGCGAAGGGGCTAGGAGTCGCGCGGGGTCTTGTCGTCGCCGTCGTCCTCCACGGCGTGACGGGCGTCGTCGAGCTCACGCTTGACGTCGTCGGTGGCGTCCCTGGTCGCGGACTTGAACTTGTTGATGGACTTGCCGAACGCTTCAGCGATCTCCGGCAGCTTGCGCGGCCCGAAGACGATCAGCACCAGAGCCAGGATGATCAGGAGTTCCTGCCAACCGATGGGACCGATGAAGCCGAGAACCGGCGGGGTGGAGCTGATGACGGGAACCATGATTCCTCCGCTGATTGAACGGTCGCGGTACGTCTGTGTGATCAGTAGCGGTACCAGCGCAAGATCTGGGACGAAATGAAGACGCCGACCACACTCATGAGGTTCACGTGGAACATGATCCCGAACGTAAACTCCATGACCACGAGGTTGAGCGTGACGGTCGAGATGCCGAAGTCCTTGTACCGGACGAACACCTGCTCCGCCACACTTCCTTCGCGCAGGAAGAGTCCGATGACCTCGCTGAAGACCGCCCCGATGAGCACTCCCAGCATCAGCACCAATGCCATTTTCCCCAGGCTCTTCGTCATGACGCCCCGTCTTCCTGCCGTGGCCCGGCCTTCACCGGCGAGCCATCCCACGCCCACACGTGAACGACGCGAATATAGAGCCGTCTCGGGGCGCCTTCCAGCATGATTTCGAGTCATCAGGCCTGGCGATCGCGCCCACCTTAATACATTCGCCTTATTTTCGCCAACGGTAAATGCCCGCTACTGGTCGCGCAGCGCCCGGCCGAGGTGTGCGTGGTCGCGCCCCAGGACGAGGACCGCATCCTCTCCCGCCCGCGAGTCCCACTCCACGACCATGCGCGGACCTCCGAGCGCCTCCACCAGATCGCGGGCGCGGTCGCGCGGCAGGCGACGGTTGACAAGCAACGTGGTCGAGAACGTGTCGTGCGGCGCATCAGCCACCGACACGACCACGCAGCCCAGTTGCGACAGCGTACGGCTGACCCGTCGCGCAAGGCCGCCCTCGCCGGTTCCGTTCAAGACCGAGATATGGACGTTCTCGACCGGCGCGGCGATCGGTCCACGCGCCACCGGTTCGGGTAACGCGCCCGTGCTCGCCACGTGCGTCGGCGCAGCCTGCTGTCGCGCGAACCAGAAGGACGCGCCGCAGACCAGCAAAAGCACCAGCAGTAGGATATTCCGCAGGCGACTCATGCCTCCGCCGCCACGATCCTCGCCAGGACCGGTCCGACCAGGTCGCGGACATCCTCGAGCGTCTGCGGCATGACCCGGGTCTCCCCGACGGTGGTCATGAAGTTGGTGTCTCCCGCCCAGCGCGGCAGCAGATGCAGGTGCAGGTGCTCGGGGATCCCCGCCCCGGCGCTCGCCCCGCCGTTGTAGCCGCAGTTGAACCCCTGCGGCCGCATGCATTCGCCGAGCGCGCGTTCCATCGCGGCGAGCAATCGGCCCATCTCCGCGAGTTCGTCCGGCGTGCAATCGCCCAGCTGGGCCACGTGCCGACCGAGCACGAGCAGCAGGTGTCCGTTGTTGTACGGATACCGGTTGAGCATCACGACCCAGTGCCGACCGCGATGCAGAACCATGTTCTCGGTGTCCCGGTCCGCGCCGAGCACGTTGCAGAACACGCAGCCGTCTTCGGTCTTGCTGCCGGTCACGTAGGCGTACCTCCAGGGAGTGTACAGGCGTTCCATCGGGTTCCTCAGTCCTGTCGCCGGGCGCGGTACAGCGTCTCCGCCGCCGCCAGCTCGTCCACCGTGTTGATGCCCACCACCTCGTCGACATCCCCCGTGGACACCGTACGCACCGTCCCGCCGCGCGCCACGAGCCAGCCGAGCGTGTCGGTCAGATAATACTCGCCCTGGTCGTTGTCCGTCGTCAGGGCGGCCAGGGCCGCGCGCAGGCGGTCGGTGCGGAAGCAGTAGATCCCGCTGTTGTACTCGCCGATCGCCAGTTCGGCCGGCGTCGCATCCCGCGCCTCGACGATCTTCACCAGGTCGCCGGCGTCGTTCTTGACGATCCGGCCGTAGGCGCCCGCGTCCGCGACCACGCAGGTCAGCACCGTGGCGACAGCATCGGTCCGGTGCGCACCCTCGATCAGACGGGCCAACGTCTTCGCGCGCAGCAACGGCACGTCGCCGGCCAAGACCACAGTCCAACCACCGTCGCGGAGTTCCGGTTCGGCCATCATCACGGCGTGGCCGGTGCCAAGTTGCGGCTGCTGCAGGACGAACTCCAGGTCCGGCGCCGCGCACGCTTCGCGCACGCGATCGGCCTGGTGGCCGACGACAACGACGGTCCGGTCGATCCCTGCCAGACGGGCCGTGTCCAGCACGTGGGCCAGCAACGGCCGGCCCGCGATCTCGTGCAGCACCTTAGGTTTATCGCTCTTCATGCGCGTGCCCTTGCCGGCAGCCAGGACCACGCCGTCGATCACCGGATCGTTGTTCATGCCGTCGCCTCCGGATCATCCAGCAACGGGGCCGGCCTGGCTCCGTCGTCATCCACTTGCAGAACCAGGTTGTCGATCAGGCGCGCGGGCTCGACCCGGGCGGCCACCGCCAGCAGGAGTCGGCCCTCGCAACGCGCGACCTCGGCGAGGTCGGGCACGCGGCGAACGACCGCGTAGTCGAGCGTATCGGCTGTCGCAAGTTCCCGTTTCATGAGCGCCACCAGCATCGACGGATCACGCTCGCCCCCGTCCAGCGCCGTGCGCGCCGCCTGCAACGCGCGGCTCAGGCAGAGCGCGCGTTCGCGGGCTTCGGGCGCGAGGTAGGCGTTGCGCGAGGACATCGCCAGACCGTCGCTCTCGCGTACGATCGGCTGGTCCAGCAACCGGACCGGGAAGTGCAGGTCGCGGACCATCTCGGCGATCACCAACACTTGCTGGGCGTCCTTGCGACCGAAGATCGCCAGGTCGGGGCGCACCAGGTTCAGCAGCTTGGCCACCACCGTCAGCACGCCGCGAAAATGTCCGGGGCGGCCCGCGCCGCAGAGTCCGTGCGAGGCCGGTCCCGGTTCGACCGCGACACCGTCGGATCCCGCGTACATCTCCCGGACCGCCGGCGAGAAGACCGCCGCCACCCCCAGCGGACGCAGCAGGTCGAGATCCCGTTCGAGATCGCGCGGGTAGGAATCGAAATCCTCGCCGGGACCGAATTGCGTCGGATTGACAAAGATCGAGACGACCGTCGGCCCCAGTTCGCAGGCCCGTCGCGCGAGCGAGAGATGCCCCGCGTGCAACGCGCCCATCGTGGGCACCAGGACGAGCGGTCGCGCCCGTCCGCGGCGGAGCGGTTCGAGGCTTTCCAGATCGGCACGGGTCCGCAGCAGATCCACGGTCAGTTCTCCTCGGAGTTCACGCCGCCCGGATAGCCGCTGCCGGATTCGGGGTCGGGATCGCTCTTGCCGGCGGGATGCTTCCGGCCGGCGACATAGGTGTGTTCGGTCGCCGGGAAAGTCCCGTTACGGACTTCTCCGGCGTAAGCGGTGATCGCCGCGGTCGCGTCCCGGCCCAGTTCGGCGAAGCGTTTGACGAAGCGGGGTTTGAAGTCGTCTAGCATGCCCAGGAGGTCGTGGAAGACGAGCACCTGACCGTCGCATTGCGCGCCCGCGCCGATCCCGATCGTCGGGACATCCACCGCGGCGGTGACGCGCGCGGCGAGGTCGGCCGGGATGCACTCGAGAACCATGGCGAAACAGCCGGCTTTTGAGAGGAACCGGGCCTCCTCCAGCAACTGCTCGGCCGCGGCGTCGCCGCGCCCCTGGACCTTGTAGCCGCCGAATCGATTGAGACTCTGCGGGGTCAGGCCCAGATGGCCCATCACCGGGATCTCGGCGTCCAGAAGCGCCGCGATGTGGTCTGCGCGCATCCGGCCGCCCTCCAGCTTCACCGCGTGCGCGCCGCCCTCCCGGACGAGGCGCAGACCGTTGCGGACGGTCTCGCGCGGATCGACATGGAAGCTGCCGTAGGGCAGATCGACGACGACCGGTAGACCGGTGGCCGCGCGTTGGACCGCGCGGGCGTGGTGCAACATGTCCGCCATCGTCACCGGCAACGTGCTGTCGAATCCCAGGAGCACCTGGCCCAGGGAGTCGCCGACCAGCAGGGCGTCGACCCCGCCACCGGCGGCCAGCCGGGCCGTCGGCGCGTCGTACGCCGTGACCATCACTAGGCGCCGGTCGTCCTTTCGCGCCCGGGCGAAGACATCGAGGCTGGGTCGCTTGTCCATGATCGATCCTCTCAGGCGCCGCCGGCGCGCGGCGCGAAGAAACGGGTGCCGGTGAACGGCTCGCGCAGCTGGTCGATGAGCAGGTCGAGATCCGCCGGAACACCCACGTAATCGAGATGGTCGGCGCCCACCACGAGCAACGGGGTGTCGTCGTAGTGGTGGAAGAAGAAGTTGTAGGCGCGGTTCAGCTGCTCGATGTAATCGGCGTCCATGCCCTTCTCGAAGGGTCGGTTGCGCAGCCGGATCCGCTCCATCAGAAGGTCGGTGCTCGCCTGCAGATAGACCACCAGGTCGGGCCGGAGGATACGGTCCTCGAGGATCCCCGCCAGCTGGTTGTACAACTCGAGTTCGTCGTCGCCGAGGTTCAGGTTCGCGAAGATCCGGTCCTTGGCGAAGAGGTAGTCGGAGACCAGGACCTCGTCGAACAGCTCCGGCTGGATCAGGGCCTGCTGTTGCCGGAAACGGCTCAGCAGGAAGAAGATCTGCGTCTGGAACGCATGCGCCGCCCGGTCCTGGTAGAAGTTGGCGAGAAACGGATTCTCCTCCACCACTTCCAGGTTGACCCGGCCGCCGACTCGGGTTGCCAGCAACTTGACGAGGCTGGTCTTGCCAACCCCGATGACGCCTTCAACGACAATGTACCGCCAGGGCAGCACGCCATTCCTCCTCGCCGCCGGCCGCTGCGCCGTTCCCGACAACCGATTCTGTCAGGGGGCGCAGCCAGGGCCCGTCCAGGGACCGGATTCTATCCCAGGCCGCCGCTGCCGTCTCCCCGGAATCCGGTAAAACCAGATCCGGGGCGATCTCGGCCAGTGGCCCGAGCACGAATCCCCGTTCGCCGAGGCGCGGATGCGGCAACGTCAAGAGGTCGTCCCGACCGCGCCGATCACCGAACAGCAGGATGTCGATATCCAGGTTGCGTGGTTGCATGTGCCCGCCGGGCGCGCGACCCAGCCGCTGCTCGATGCCCTTGCAGACCGCCAGCAGCGCCGCCGGCGCCAGGACGGTCCGCGCCGTGCAGACCAGGTTCAGGTACGGAGACTGCTCGCCGGGCCCGACATATTCGCTCTCCCAGATCCGGCTGAACGCGACGACCCGGATCTCCGGGTGCGCCAGCAGCGCGAACAGGCCCTGTCGCAGGAAGCTCGTCCGGTCGCCCCGATTCCCCCCCAGTCCCAGGACGATGTTCTCGGCGCCGACCGGAGGAGTCAGGTGACCGCGACCAGCGTTCACGAGCGCGCCTCGCCGCGAGCGGCGAGCCAGGCCCGGTCGCGATCGAGGGTGACCGAGACGCGGCCCAGGAAGTTGGGGATCGGCGGGTTCGGTTTGTGCACCGTGACGATCACGCGTTCGAGCGCGAATTCATCGAGCAGCGCCTCGCAGATTCCATCGGCCAGGGCTTCGAGAAGGTGGAAACTCGTCGCGGCGGCCACCTCGCGGATCCGCCCGTGCACCGCGACGTAGTCCAGCGCCTGCCCCAGCGAATCGCTCGTCGCGGCTGCGCTCCAGTCGCCGAACAACGCCACGTCGATGTTGAAACGTTGGCCCAGTTCACGCTCGGCCGGATGCACGCCGTGATGCGCGTAGACGTCGATGTTGTCGAGAGAAATGCGGTCCATCACAGCGCCTCCAAGCGGCCGGCGGCCTCCTTGATCCTCGCGTCCGCGGCAGTCAGGCTGATACGGAACCAACCCTCGCCGCCGGCGCCGAAGCCCACGCCCGGCGTGAGCACGACACCATGGTCACGCAGCACCCGCCCGCAGAAGCCCATACTCGTCTCGCCCTCGGGAACCCGCGCCCAGACGTAGAACGTGGCCTGGGTCGGGAAGACCTCGAGGCCGATGTTCCGCAGCGCCGTCGTCATGATCCGGCGGCGTTCCGAGTACGGCTGCATGACCTCGCCGAGAAGGTCGTCGGCCACGCGAGCGAGCGCAAATGTCGCGACCTCCTGCACCGCCGAGAAGACGCCCGAGTCGATGCTCTCCTTCACCCGCGCCAGCTTGGCGATCAGGTCCGCGTTGCCGACCGCGAAACCGATCCGCCAGCCGGTCATGTTGAACATCTTCGACAGGCTGTGGAACTCGATGACCCGGTTGGTCCGATGATCGACGGCCTCGAGCAGACTCACCGGCCGGTGGGCGTCGAGGCTGACCTCCAGGTACGCCGCATCGTTGGCCAGGACGAATCCACGGTCGGCGGCAAGCTCGGCCAGCGGCTCGTAGAGGCCCGCGCCCGCCTCGGCGCCGGTCGGGTTGTTGGGGTAGTTCGTCCAGAGCAGGCGCGTGTGCGCGTCGGCGAGCTGCGCCAGGACGGTCGGGTCGGGCAGGAAAGCACGGTCGACGGTCAACGGGAAGGTCCGCGCCTCCGCTCCGGTAAGGATCGCCGATTGGGTGTACACCGGGTAGCCGATATCCGGCACCAGGATGTTGTCTCCCTCGGCCGCCAGAGCCAGCGGCAGGTGGGCGATCCCTTCCTTGCTGCCGACCAGCGCGATGATCTCGCTGTCCGGGTCCGCATCGACATCATGGCGGCGGCGCAGAAACCCCGAGATCGCCCGCAGCAGTCGGGCGTCTCCTCGACCGGTGGGATAGCGATGGTAAGCGGGCGTGCGGACCGCCGAAGCGGCGAGGTCGACCAGGGTCTTGGGCGTGGGGCGGTCGGGATCCCCCACCCCGAGGTCGATCACGTCGACACCCTGGGCGCGGGCGCGATCCCGCGCAGCGTCGATCTCCGAGAACAGGTACGGGGGCAATTTATCCAGGCGGGCCATCGTCTCGACCTTCCCATGTCGCAGGCACATCTTGGCGCAGGAAGCCCCGCGGACCGGGGTCCGCGGGGCAAGGTAACGTCACCCGCGCAAACTAGCTGCCCTGGGCGGCCTTCTTGCGCTGCGCGTCCTGGTAACTCAGGTACTCGTCGCAGGCCGCGATGCCATGCTGCGCCGCGCTGACCCACTTGGAATCACCGCTGCGGGAAGCGGTCAGGAACTGGTTCTTCGCACCGTCGTAGTCCTCGGCGCAGAACAGCGCTTTGCCGTAGGCGAAGTGGATCTTGCCCAGCGCCTTGTGGCCGCGGCTGGCGAACTTCTCGGCGGCCGCCTTCGCCTCCGCAACAGCCTCGCCGCACTTCTCGGCCTCCGCCATGACGACGATCATGTCGGCGGTCACGTCGATGTCGTCCGGTTTGAGATCGAGGTAGCCGCGGTACGCCTCGATACTGACCTGCTTGCGCCCGATGGCATCGGCCGCGCGCGCCTTGGTCAGCAGGGCGCCGGTATGCTGGGCGTCCTTGGCCAGGAGCTGATCACAGAGGGTGATCGTACCGGCGAAATCCTGCTGCTGCATACGCGCCTGGATCTGCTTGTACGCCGTGGTGCCGCCGGCGTTGCCGCCGTACTGGCGCTCCTTGGCGGCGTACATGGCGGCCTTCTCCGGGTTGCCGATCGCCTTCTGCTTGATCGCGGCCTTGTTGCAGGCGTCGGCCAGGCGCGGCAGGATCGTCGCCTCGAGGTCGGGACAGAAGGTCAGCGCGTCCTCGAGCGTGTCCACGGCCTGCATGGGGTGCTTGGACGCGTTGTGCAGGATCCCGAGATTCACGAGCACCGCGCAGTTGTGCGGGTCGCGAGCCTTGGCCTTCAGGTACTCCGCGCGGGCTTCATCGTACTTCTTCTGCCGCGTGTAGACCTTGGCCAGGTTTCCGAAGTCGGCCGCCTCCGCCTCGTCGCCCAGGATGGCGATCGCCTTCTGGTAGGCAGCCGCGGCGAGATCGAACTGGCCGGTCTTCATATACGCCATACCCAGACCGCGCAGGGCGGGATAATACTCGGGGCAGAATTCGACGATGGACTGAAGTTGCGGGATGGCCTGGTCCCACTGCTGGGCGTTGATCAACTGCTGGGCACCGCCGAACTGCAGCTGCGCCTCAGCCATTTGCCCCGGCGAACACTCGGCCATGGCGCCACCGGCGGAAAGTACGGCCATCAGGGCCAAAACGACGGTCAACGAAGACCTGCGAATGGTCGGGTTGCACACGGGATACCTCCGGTGGTGCGACACGTCGGGAACAAATACAAAACCCGGCGAAACCGGGCTAGCAAACGATATACGTCTATCGCGAGGCTGTCAATTCCCGCGTCCCGGCGTGCCGTCGAGACCTCGCGATCAATTTTTAACCCGTCAATGTCGCGCAAGTTCCGGTTTCCCGTTTGCGACGAGTTCGGCGTACCAGGAACCCAGCTCCGCCGCCAGGCGGCCGCGCGTGTAGAACCGCTGCACGACCTCGCGACCGATCCCCCCCCGCCGTCGCGCCTCGTCCGGATCGGCCAACACCGCCGCGAGCGCCGCGCGGAGACTCTCCACGTCGCCCGGTTCGGCCAGCCAGCCCGTCTCTCCGGGCCGATTGAGGGTCCGCACACCGGTCGGCAGGTCGCTCGTCACCAGCGGCAGCCCCGCAGCCATGGCCTCCAGCAGGATCAGGCCGAACGTCTCGCTGCAATCGCGGCTGGGCAGGACCAGCGCCCGGCTGCGGCTCAGGAGCGCCGGCAGGTCCGAATCGGCGATCTCTCCCCGCAACCGCACCCGGTCGGTCAACCGGCTCCGCCCGATGGTCGCCGCGAGTTCGCCATGCAACGGCCCCGCGCCGACGATATCCAGCTGAGCGCCCGGTATTCCGGCCACGGCCGACAGCAACACGTCCAACCCCTTGTACGGGACCAACCGCCCCACGAAGAGGAATCCACCGTCCCCTCGGACGTCGGCGGCGAACGGAGCCGGGTCGATGCCGAAGGGGATCACGCGCACGGCGTCACGCCACGGCGCGAGCGTGCGTGCACTTCCGCGCAGCGCCTGGCTCGAGACGCAGATTCCCGCAGCATCCGCCAGGCAACGACGCACCAACGGCATCACCACCCGCCCGCCGACGCGCTGACGCACGATGTCGGCATGATGCCAGACCGCGAGCCGGACGCCGGACCGCCGCGCTGCGCCGCGCACGCACAGCCACGCCCAACAGGCCAGTGGATTGGGCAGATGCAGGTGCACGACATCCGGCCGGAAATCGGTGATCTCCCGGCGCAACAGCCCCGCCAATCCGAGCGTCAACGGCTGGCTGTTCCAGCTGCCGACCACGCCGGCCCGGACCAGACAGCCCGGCGCGCCGGGCAGGTCCTCGCGTCGGGTAGCGCGATGATGGCCGGCCACGAGAACACGCACGTCGTGGCCGGCGTCGAGCAGGCCCTCCGCCATGTGGCGCAGGGCCGTCTCCATGCCGCCCTTGTCGGGGGCGTAGAACTTGCCGACGTGCAGTAGCCGCATGTGTCGGAATCTAACCCAGGCGCCGGCGGGCGGGAAGGCGGAATCGCGGCAGAACGAAGACGGCCCCCCTCCTGCGAGGGGGGCCGTAGCGCCGACGGACGGATGTCCGGCGGACAGATGCAGGCGCAACGCCTACATCATGCCCATGCCGCCCATGCCGCCCATGCCGCCCATGTCGCCGCCAGACATGCCGGGCATGTCCTTCTCGGGCTCGTCAGCAACGCAAGCCTCGGTCGTCAGCAACATGGCTGCGATCGAAGCCGCGTTCTGCAGGGCCGAGCGCACGACCTTGGCGGGATCGATGATCCCGGCGACCATCAGATCCTCGTACTCCTGCGTCGCGGCGTTGAAGCCCACGTTGCTGGTCTTCTTCTCGTCGCGAAGACGCGCGACCACGAGGCTGCCCTCGGTCCCGGCGTTCTCGGCGATCAGACGGAGGGGCTCCTCCATGGCGCGCGCGACGATGTCGCGGCCCACGGCGGCCTCACCGGTCAGATCCAGCTTCTTGACGGCCTCGCTGGCGCGCAGCAGCGCCATGCCGCCACCCACCACGATGCCCTCTTCGACGGCCGCACGGGTGGCGCTCAGGGCATCCTCCACGCGCAGCTTCTTCTCCTTCATCTCGATCTCGGTGGTGGCGCCGACACGAATGACGGCCACACCGCCGGCGAGCTTGGCCAGGCGTTCCTGGAGCTTCTCGCGGTCGTAGTCGCTGCTCGTATCCTCGATCTGGGCGCGGATCTGCGCAACGCGGGCCTTCACGTCTCCGGCCTTGCCCTTGCCGCCGACGATCGTGGTGGTGTCCTTGTCGATGGTGATCTTGCTGCAGCGACCGAGGTCGGCCGTGGTGGTGTTCTCCAGCTTCAGGCCGGCGTCCTCGCTCATGACGCGGCCACCGGTCAGGATGGCGACGTCCTCGAGCATGGCCTTGCGGCGGTCGCCGAAGCCCGGCGCCTTCACCGCGGCGATGTTCAGGGTGCCGCGCAGCTTGTTGACGACCAGCGTGGCCAGGGCCTCGCCCTCGATGTCCTCGGAGACGATCACCAGGGGCTTGCCCATCTGCGCGATCTTCTCGAGGATGGGCAGCAGGTCCTTCATGCTGCTGATCTTCTTGTCGTGGATCAGGACGTAGGGGTCGTCCAGTTCCACGCGCATCTGCTCGGCGTTGGTCACGAAGTACGGGCTGAGGTAACCGCGGTCGAACTGCATGCCCTCGACCACGTCCATCTCCATCTCCATGCCCTTGGCTTCCTCGACGGTGATGACGCCGTCCTTGCCGACCTTGTCCATCGCATCGGCGATCATGGCGCCGATGGCATCGTCGTTGTTGGCGGAGATGGCCGCGACCTGCGCGATGATGTGGTTGTCCTTGACCTGCTTGGACTGCTTCTTGATCGCCTCGACGGCGGCCTTGGTGGCGTCCTCGATGCCCTTCTTCATGTACATCGGGTTGGCGCCGGCAGCCAGGTTCTTCAGTCCTTCGTGGATGATGCACTGCGCCAGGACGGTCGCCGTGGTTGTGCCGTCGCCGGCGACGTCGTTCGTCCTGCTGGCGACTTCCTTCACCATCTGGGCGCCCATGTTCTCGAAGGGGTCCTTGAGCTCGATCTCCTTGGCGATGGTCACGCCGTCGTTGGTGACCAAGGGAGCGCCGAACTTCTTATCCAGGATGACGTTGCGGCCACGGGGCCCGAGCGTCAGCTTGACCGTGTTGGCGAGAGCGTCGACGCCGCGCTTGAGCTGTTCGCGGGCGTCCTCGGTGTACTTGATCTGCTTGGCCATGGAATGTTCTCCTTTTGCCGTTCCGGCCGACATTGCGGCCCAGAAAGCCCGAGAGCTAGAGGATAGCGAGGACGTCGCCCTCGCGGAGAATCAGATAGTCGTTACCGTCGACGGTAACCTCGGTGCCGGCGTACTTGCCGTACAGCACCACGTCGCCCTTCTTGACCTCGGGGGCGATCCGCTTGCCGTTGTCATCGGTGCGGCCGGGGCCCGCGGCGATGATCTTGCCCTGCTGGGGCTTTTCCTTGGCGGTATCGGGGATGATAATGCCGCCCTTCATCATCTCCTGCTCCATGGGCTGGACGATGACCCGGTCGGCCAAGGGCTTGATAGAGATGGCCATGTTGTGCCTCCTCGCGGATTCTATGGGTGATGGTTCTCGGGGTTTTCAAGAGGACATTTAGCACTCTCGCCCCGCGACTGCTAAGCGGGCGGAATATATCCAAGCTGCGAACGACCGCAACCCGAAAATCGTGCTCTGAAGCGAATTTTTGGGGTTGTCCGGTCGTCGTCCGTCTTTTTGGCAGACACTCATGCCATGGACGCATGGTTTTTGAGGTTTGGCGCCCAGCCCTGGCAAGCAATCGAACCGGCGCGCCGTGCGCAGGCGCTGTCGGGCTGCTCGCGACGGGTCCGCGCTAGCGCGCCGCCAGCAGCGCGGCCAGCCCCCGGAACGTCAGGTCCGGATCGTGCACCCAACCCGGCCGCTCCAGATAACGCGCCAGACCGCCGGTGAGCAGGACGCGCGCGTCCGGTCGCTCGGCGAGCAGGGCCGCCACCGTACCGCGGACTCCCTGGACACCCACGTGGAAGGCGCCGACGGCCAGCGCCTCGTCCGTGTCGCGCCCCGGCCGCAACGGCACTTCCGCGAATTCCACCGGCCACAACCGCGCACCGGACTCCTGCAGCGCGCGCGCCGCGAACGCCATGCCCGGCGCGATCAGCCCGCCGACAAAGATGCCGTCGTCCAGCACGTCGATGGTGGTTGCCGTTCCCGCGTCCACCACGAGCACGTCCCGCAATCCGGCATCCACCGCGCCGGCCACGTTGCACCAGCGGTCTCCGCCGACCGTCTCGGGCCCGCGGATCGCCACGCCGAACGGCAGCGCCCACGTGTGGTCCACGACCTCCGCGTCGGGCATCACCGCCACGAGCTCCGACGTCACCGCAGGCACCACGGACACGATCCCCACCCGCTCGCCCACCTCGCGCAATCCGGCGACATGCCGCACCAGCGCCGCTCGATCGTCCGGCTGCGAGGGCGCTTCGTACAACCGGACAGGCGGCGCGGCAACCTGCCTGCGCGCGACCCGGAGCCGGCTGTTGCCGATGTCGATCAGGAGCGCACTCACGACCCCATCTCCATGTCCAGGCCAAGATCCAACGCCGGCGCCGAATGCGTCAGCCGCCCGACCGAGCATGCGTCCACACCCGCCGCGGCAAACCCGCCGATGGTCTCGAGCGTGATGTTGCCGCTCGCCTCGAGTCGCGTCCCGACGCCGGCCGCGTCCCGACGAGCCACCGCTTCGCGCGCCACGTCGCTGGAGACGTTGTCCAGCAGGATCCACTCGACGTCCAGGGGCAGCACGCGATCCATCTGGGCGAGGTCGTCCACCTCGACCTCGATCGCCAGCTCCGGAAACCCGCGCCGTCCGCGCGCCACGAGGTCCGCGATCGCATCGCCGCCGGCTGCCCAGTGGTTGTCCTTGAGCATGATGCGGTCGTAGAGACCGAGGCGATGGTTGGTGCCGCCGCCGCAACGCACGGCGTACTTGGCCAGGCCGCGCCAGCCGGGCAACGTCTTGCGCGTATCGAGGACCAGGCAGTCGGTACCCGCGACGGCATCCACGTAGCGCGCCGTCAGGGTCGCGATGCCCGACAGGTGCTGCAGGAAATTCAGCGCCGTGCGTTCGACCGTCAGCAACGGGGCAGCCTGTCCGTCGATCTCGGCGACGACATCTCCGGCCGCGACGCGATCGCCGTCCTGCGCCTTCATGACCACCGACACGGTCGGCTGCAACCGCCCGAAGAGCGGCGCGAGGAGCGGCAACCCGGCCACCACTCCGGCCGCGCGCGCGGTCAGCCGCGCGTGCGCCGTGGCGCCCGCGGCCACGGTGATCGCGGTCGAGACATCGCCCGGTCCGATGTCTTCGACAAGCGCCTGGTCGAGCAACTCCGACAGCCACGGTTCGTTCGGAAAACTCAACGTGTTCATGATCTCTCCTTGCGATCCTGCGAACCGATTCCCCATTGGGCCTTGAGGTCCTCGATGCGGTCGCGGATCTGGGCGGCGGTCTCGAACTGCTGGTCTCGGGCGGCCTGATGCATCTCGCTCTCGAGCATCTCGACCATGGCTTTCGGCGAGTGATCGCCCTTGAGGACGCCCTCCCACGGCCGCTTGTCCGGCACCGGCGGCGCATCATGCCTCTCGCCGGCGGCCATGGTCTGCTGCATGATCTCGGCGCGACTCTTATGGATCGTTCGCGGCGTGATGCCGTGTTCTTCGTTGTAGGCGAACTGCTTGGCCCGGCGGCGGTCGGTCTCGTCGATGGCGCGTCGCATCGAGTCGGTGAGCCGGTCGGCGTACATCAGGACCTTGCCGTTGACGTTGCGCGCAGCCCGGCCGGCGGTCTGGATCAACGACCGCGCGCTGCGCAGGAAGCCCTCGCGATCAGCGTCCAGGATCGCCACCAGCGAGACCTCGGGCAGGTCGAGTCCCTCACGCAATAGGTTCACGCCCACCAGCACGTCGCTCTCTCCCAGTCGGAGCCGGCGCAGGATCTCTATGCGGTCGAGCGCCGAGATGTCGCTGTGCAGGTACGCCACC
>CAZJMO010000025.1:0-16859 GCA_964547085.1 uncultured Fibrobacteraceae bacterium
CGCCAGGTGCTGCGGCTGGTTGGCGACGATGCCGACCGGCCGACCGCCCAGCCGCGCGAACGCCGTCACCAGGTTGGGCGCGAACGCCGGCTGCATCTCCAGGAACGAACCCTGGTCCATGATCGTGGCGACGACCTCGCGGACATCGTATCCCTGGCGCGGATTGTCCGGGATGAAGGCGTCGAGCGAGGGACAGGCGCGGTCGACGGAATCCTCGGTCGGCACGAACGGCGGATCCGAGAGGTTGTTCGACGGCAGGTACGACAGCAACCGGCGGATGTCGGCGATACACTCGGCGTCGCTCGCCGCCACCATGTGGCAGACCCCGCTGACCGACGCGTGCACGTCGGCGCCGCCCAGGCTCTCGTTGTCATAATCCTCGCCGGTGACCTGCTTGATGACCTTCGGCCCGGTGATGAACATGTAGCTCGACCGACGCACCATGTAGACGAAGTCCGTGAGCGCCGGCGAGTAGACCGCACCGCCCGCGCACGGCCCCATGATCGCTGAGATCTGGGGGATCACGCCCGACGCGCAGGAGTTGCGGAAGAACACGTCGCCGTAGCCGGCCAGCGCATCGACACCTTCCTGGATGCGCGCGCCACCGGAGTCGTTCAGACCCACGATCGGCGACCCCGCCTTGAGCGCCAGATCCATGATCTTGCAGATCTTCTTGGCGTGCATCTCGCCCAGCGTGCCGCCCGAGGCGGTGAAATCCTGCGCGAAGGCATAGGTTGTTACATCATTAACATTGCCGAATCCCGAAATGACACCATCCGCCGAGATCTCCTTGCCCGCCATGCCGAACGTGTCCGCGCGGTGCGTGACGAAACCGTCGACCTCGGTGAAACGTCCCTCGTCGAAGAGCAGCGCCAGACGCTCACGCGCCGTCAACTTCCCCTTCTGATGCTGCTTATCGACTTTCGCCGGCCCTCCCTGTTCGCGGAGTTTCCGGGTCCGCGAGAGGAAGTCCTGGTGCTTGTCCTGCGTCGCACCCATCGCGCGCTTCCTTTCCTTGTCGTGGGACCGCCGGCTAGGCCGCGGCTTCGGATTCCGGCAATGGGATCGGGATCGGACCGGCCCCGCTGTTAATTACTTGACAGCAAGATGGGCACCCTCGGAAAGATGACAAGGGAAACATTTCGCCTAACTTGTATCTTTCCAAATCGGAGGCCCTTACAGATTCGCTTAGGAGAATTTGTTCTCCTCTGAGACCCTCGCGGGCTTTTCCGCTCCCTGTATGCGCCTCGATTCGGGCATCGCACGACTGTTTCAGACAATGGTCGATCATGAACACCCAATGGTCAAAGCCAACTTGTCGGTCAGGGATTTCATAAATTTCCTGGCGGGATTGAATCATTTGTTTTAATTGGTCGTGTCATACAATCGTTTTAATTCTCCATCCCGATCGAGGAACCATGGCCGAGCCCCAACGCGACACCCGGGAGCGCCTCCTCGACGCGGCCGAGGGCCTGTTCGCAGAGAACGGTTTCGCGTCCGTATCGATCCGCGACATCGCCGCCACCGCCGATGTCAACATCGCAGCCGTCAACTACCACTTCCAGAGCAAGGACAACCTCTACCTCGAGGTCCTCCGCCGCGTCATGAAAGCCAAGAGCGACCGCTACACCCGCGCCCTGCAGGCCAGCAGCGCCGCGTCGCCCGACAGTCTCGAGTCGGCCATCAGCATTTTCTTCAGCACGCATTTCGAGGACACGCTCAAGCACCAGAGCGGGCGCAACTTCCTGAAACTGCTCGTCCGCGAACTCCACGACGGGAACCGCCTGGCCTCCATCGAACTCGAGAGCCTGGTCCGTCCGATGTGGGACGAACTCGGACGATCCCTCGCGCAGGCGGAGCCCCGGCTCACGGCCGATCAGATCGCCTGGGCGATCGGCAGCATCCACGGTCAGCTCGTACACTTCACCATGCGCTGGCATCAGTTCCACAAGACACCCGACACCGAAGGGGCCTCGCAGTTCATCCGTTCGGTGTTCCCCGCACTCGCCGCCGATGTCGACACCTACATCGATCGCGCCGTCGCACATATCACGCGTTTCACCCTCGCCGGCATCCGCGCCCTCGTGGACACGGACTCCGGCCGCACCGCTCCCGAGGAGGCGACCCGTTGAGTTTCCGCACCCGCTCTTCCGCAGCGCTCGCGTCGACTGCGCTGGCCCTGCTGGTCCTGGCCGGCGGCTGCGCCGTGGGTCCCGACTACGTGCGCCCCGAACTGGCGACCGACCTTCCGCCGACCTTCGTCGCCGCGGACGCGCCGGCCGACACGCTGCCCGACCTCGATCGCTGGTGGACCGCATTCGGCGATCCCGCGCTCGATGACATGGTCGAGGCGGCCCTGGCCCGCAACCAGACCCTGCAGCAGGCCGCCGCGCGCGTGCTCGAGGCCCGCGCCACCCTCGGCGGCGCCCGCAGCGACCGCTGGCCGTCGATCGAGGTCGGCGGTACCGCCAGCCGTTCGCAGGCGAGCCTCGCGGCGTTCGGCGGCCAAGGCACGGCGTACCGCAGCAGCTTCAACGCCACGCTCACCGCGCGTTACGAGCTGGATCTCTGGGGCCGGCTGTCGCGCGCCGAGGAATCCGCCTGGGCCACGCTCCTGCAGAACGAGATGAACCGGCGCGTGGTGGTCCAGACACTCGTCGCCGATGTCGCGCGCACGTGGCTGCAGGTCCGCGAGTTGCAGAGCCAGCTCGGCCTGACCCTGCGCACGGCCGACAGTTTCCGCAGCACGCTGGCCATGGTCGAGGACCGCTACGCCCGCGGCGTCACCCCCGCGCTCGATGTCCGTCTGGCGCGCCAGAACCTGCTGAACGCGCAGGCGGCCGAGCCCGAGTACCGTCGGCAGTTGGCCGAGGCCACCCGGCGTCTCGAGATCCTCACCGGGCGCTATCCCGCCGGTCGCAACGCACTCGACGACGACGCCATGTCCGCGGTCGTCATGCCCGCACCGCTGCCCGCGGTGCCCGCCGGACTGCCCAGCAGCCTGCTGGATCGCCGCCCCGACCTGATCGCCGCCGAGGCCGGCCTGCACGCCGGGGTGGCGAACGTCGGCGCGGCCAAGGCGCGTCTCTATCCCACGATCTCGCTCACCGGCACCGCCGGCTACACCAGCGGCGAGTTCGACACCTGGTTCGACGACACGTCGGATGTCTGGTCGCTCGCCGGCAACCTGGTCATGCCGCTGATCAACCGCGGCGCCACCAAGGCGCAGATCAAGGCCGCCGAGGCACGGGCCGAACAGTCGGTGGCCGGCTACCGGCAGGCCGTGCTGACCGCGTTCGGCGAAGTCGAGAACGCGCTCGACAGCGAACGCTACCAGGCCGAGCGCGAGCACACGCTGCAGCTGTCGGTGCGCGAGGCCGGACGGTCCCTCGAACTGGCCGACCGCCGCTACCGCAGCGGCCTCGACAACCTCCTGACCACGCTGGAGAGCCAGCGTCGACTCCTCATCGCAGAGAGCTCCCTTCTCAGCACGCAGCGCGCCTTCCGCACCGCGCGCGTCAACCTGATCCTCGCGCTCGGTGGTCCGTGGGACGCCGCGCTGACCGAGGACGTCCTGGCCGCCGAAGGAGTCCAAGAATGAGCAGCAGCATCCGCCATCGCCGCATCGTCGCGACGGCCATCGTCCTGGGAGCCCTCCTCATCCTGGTCGTGCTCGTGGCCACGCGGCCGCAACAGCAACGGCAGAAGCCGCCCGTGCCGGTGCCGATGGTCACCATCCACGAGGTCACCGGCGGTCACGACGCCATCGAGGTCACTGGCTGGGGCACCGTCCGGCCGCAGCGCTCGATCGACCTGGTCCCGCAGGTGGCCGGCCGCGTGACCGCCGTCTCGGACCAGTTGCTCGCCGGCGCATTCTTCGAGGCGGGCGAGGTCCTGCTGGAGATCGAGACGGTCGACTACGAGCTGGCCGTCGAGCAGGCCCGTAGCCAGGTCGCGCAGGCCAAGTACGGCGTGGCCACGGCGCAAGAGGAAGCGCAGCTGGCACGCGAAGAGTGGCAGCGAACCCGGAACGACGCGCTCGACGGTTCAAACCTCGCCGACGCCGAGCCCAACCCGCTGGTCTACCGCGAACCGCAGCTGCACCAGGCCGAGGCCCAGCTCGCCGCGGCGCGCGCCGCCCTGGCGCAGGCCGAGCTGAGCCTGTCGCGCTGCCGCCTGACCGCCCCGTTCGCCGGCCGCGTCGAACGCGAGTCGGTCGACCTCGGCCAGTACGTCAGCCCCGGCCAGGTCCTGGGCACCATCTACGACACCGGTATCGCCGAGATCACCGTCGAACTGCCGGACCGTGAACTCGCCTGGGTCCGGGTGCCGCAGACGCAGAGCGACGACTTCGCCGGCTCGCCGGCCACCGTCCACGCCGATTTCGCCGGCCGCGCGCTCACCTGGACCGGCCGCGCCGTACGCGTCGCCGGCTCCGTGGATGCGACCAGCCGCCAGGTGCCGGTCGTCGTCGAGGTGGCCGACCCCTACGCCGTCCGGGACGGACGACCGCCGCTCTTGAGCGGCATGTTCGTCGGCGTCACTTTCACCAGCCCCGCGCCCGACGGCGCGGTGACCGTGCCGCGCCAGGGCCTGCGCCCCGGCGACCAGGTCTGGGTGCTCGACGCGGACGACCAGCTCCGCATCCGCCAGGCCACCGTCGCGCGCGCCGGCGTCGAGGACGCCGTGATCACGGCCGGCCTCGCCCCGGGCGACCGTCTCGTCGTCAGCAACCTGCAGTACGTGGTCGAGGGTATGCAGCTGCGGAGCGCCGACACCGGCGCCGGCCCGACCGCGACCGCCCGGGGAGGTGACGCGCAGTGAACAACGCCATGAAATGGTTCTCCGAGAACCACGTCGCCGCCAACCTCCTGATGTTCGTGATCTGCATCGCCGGCATCATGTCGGTCATGACGATCGTGCAGGAGGTCTTCCCCGAGACCGAGCTCGACATCATCACGACGTCGGTCGTCTTCCTCGGCGGCACGCCCAGCGAGGTCGAGGAGAGCGTCTGCGTCAAGATCGAGGAGCAGATCCAGGGCATCGACGGCATCAAGGAGGTCACCAGCAAGGCGACCGAGGGTATCGGCACGGTGACCATCGAGCTGGAGACCGGCACCGACAAGCAGAAGGCCTACGACGACGTCAAGAGCGAGATCGACCGCATCATCACCTTCCCCGAGCAGACCGAGAAGCCGGTCGTCACCCTCGTCGACGTGAAGCGGCCGGTGCTCGACGTCATCGTCTACGGCGACACCGACGAGCGGTCGCTCAAGGTGCTGGCCGACCGCGTCCGCGACGACCTCATGGCGCTCGACGGCATCACCTACGCCGAGGTCGGCGGCACGCGTCCGTACGAGATCTCGATCGAGGTCTCCGAGGCCGCGCTGCGCGCCCACGGGCTGAGCCTGGGCCAGGTCGCGCAGGCCGTGCGCGCCAACAGCCTCGATTTGCCCGGCGGCAGCGTCAAGACCGACGGCGGCGAGATCCTCATCCGCACCAAGGGCCAGCGTTACACCGGCACGGAGTTCGCGCGCCTGGTCGCGGTCAGCAAACCGGACGGGTCGCGCATCACGCTCGACCAGCTCGGCACCGTCCACGACGCCTTCGAGGACCTCGACATGCGCACGCGCATGGACGGCCATCCGGCGGCCATCGTGTCGGTCTACCGCTCGGGCGACGAGAACGTGCTCGACGTGGCGGCCGCGGTGAAGCAGTACCTCGCCGAAGAAGGCGAAGTCCTGCCCGCAGGCATCTCCATGGCGACCTGGCGCGACCGCTCCGTCCTCTACCGCGACCGCATGAACCTGCTGCTCAAGAACGGTATGATCGGCCTGATCCTGGTGTTCGGCGTGCTGGCCATGACCATGCAGTTCCGGCTGGCGTTCTGGGTCGCCCTGGGCATCATGATCAGCTTCCTGGGCGCGTTCTGGGTGCTGCCGTGGTTCGGCGTCACGCTCAACATGATCTCGCTCTTCGCCTTCATCCTGTCGCTGGGTATCGTCGTCGATGATGCGATCGTCGTCGGCGAGAACGTCTTCGCGCGCCGCGAGCGCGGCGAGGACGCGCAGACCGCCGCCTCGCGCGGTGTCCGCGAAGTGGGCGGACCCGTCGTCTTCGCGGTGCTGACGACGGTCGCGGCGTTCATGCCGCTGCTGACGGTCGAGGGCATGATGGGCAAGTTCATGCATCCGGCGGCCATCGTGGTCATCGCCGTGCTGACCTTCTCGCTGGTCGAGTCGCTGCTGATCCTGCCCGCGCACCTCTCGACCGTGAAGGGCGTGCGCCGACTCGGCGCCGCGATCTCCGACGAGAAGCGCGACGCCACCGGCCTGCGCGGCTGGTACCACCGCTCCAAGCATCTGGTGAGCGATCGCCTCGAGTGGTTCGTGAACGGCCCGTACCACCGGACGCTGGACTGGGCGTTGTGCAACCGCGCCATCGTCATGGCCATCGCCACGGCGGTCATGATGCTGACGATCGGCTGGGCGGCGGGCGGCCACATCAAGTTCGTGTTCATGCCGCGCATCGAGTCCGACACCATCAACTGCGCGCTCACACTGCCCCAGGGCACGACCATCGCCGCCGCCCAGCGCGCCGCCGACCAGATCGAGGGCGCGCTCGAGACCGTCCGCACGGGCATCGCCGTCGGCCGCGCGGACGACGATCCCGACCCCATCAAGCTGGTCCAGACCACCCTCGGCAGCCAGCCGCGCGCCTCGGGCGGCACCGGGCCCATGGCCGGCGGCGCCGCCGGTTCGGGCGCGCACCTGCTGGAGGGGTCGGTGGAGTTGCTGTCCGCCGACCAGCGCACGATCACCGCCGGCGAGATCGCCCGCCGCTGGCGCGAGACCACCGGCCCGGTCCCGGACGCCGTCGAGCTGACCTTCACCGCCGACCTCTTCCAGGCCGGCAAACCGATCCAGCTCCAGCTGTCGAGCCCGCAGACCGCGGATCTCACCGCCGCGGCGCAGGAACTCAAGGCCGAGCTGGCCACCTATCCCGGCGTCATCGACATCTCCGACAGCTTCCGCGAGGGCAAGCTGGAGATGAAGCTGAACCTCAAACCCGAGGCGCGCAGCCTCGGCCTGAACCTCGACGACCTCGCCACCCAGGTCCGCCAGGGCTTCTACGGCGCCGAGGTCATGCGCATCCAGCGCGGCCGCGACGAGGTCAAGGTCATGGTCCGCTATCCCGAGGACGAGCGCACCAGCCTCGGCCACATCGAGAACATGCTCGTGCGAACGCCAAGCGGCGCCGAGGTGCCGTTCTCCCGGGTGGCCAGCGTGGAGATCGGGCGCGGCTACGCGAGCATCGACCGCACCGACCGCCAGCGCATCGTCAACGTCTACGGCGACATCGACCAGGAGGTCGCCAACGCCGGCGATGTCCTGGCCGACCTCGAAGTGCGCGTCCTGCCCGACCTGCTCTCGCGCTACCCCGGGTTGCGCTACGATCTCGAGGGCCAGGAGCAGGAACGTCAGGATTCGATGCAGAGCCTGATGACCGGCTTCATGCTGGCGATCTTCATCATCTACGCCCTGCTGGCGGTGCTCTTCCGCAGCTACCTGCAGCCGCTGCTGGTGATGAGCGCCATCCCGTACGGCATCGTCGGCGCCGTTTGGGGCCACGTGCTCATGGGCTGGGACCTCACGCTGCTGTCGATGTTCGGCGTGGTCGCCCTGGCCGGGGTCGTGGTCAACGACTCGCTGCTGATGATCGACTTCATCAACCGCGCCCGGAAGTCGGGACTCACGGTCGAGAACGCGATCCTCGAGAGCGGCATCCGGCGCTTCCGGCCGATCCTGCTGACCTCGGTGACCACCTTCCTGGGCCTGACGCCGCTGCTGCTGGAGCAGAGCCTGCAGGCGCAGTTCCTGATTCCCATGGCCATCAGCCTGGGCTTCGGCGTGCTCTTCGCCACGGCGATCACGCTGATCCTGGTGCCGGTCAGCTACAGCCTGCTGCATTCGTTCAAGATGTTCTTCGGCATGAAGGACGACGTCTACGTCCCCGAGGGCGAGGCGGAACTGGGCATCGAAGGCGGCGGAGAGTTCGGCGTGTAACAACGACGGGGCGTCCGGGACACCGGGCGCCCTGCGTTACTGCTGTTCGCCGCCGCGCAGCTGGTCCGAGGTCAAGGATCTCGACCACGACTGACCGCCTGGCGGGGCCTCCTTCGGGAACCCCGCCGCCCATATCCCACCATCCGCATTAGATATAACTGCCGCACTGGCAACGGGTGACGGAGCACCCGACCGAACCCTTCGCTGCAATTGTTGCAAAATCTCGCAACGGATGCGATGTTGTGGATAACGTGCGTCACGTCCGCCGCGAAACAACGCGGCGGCAAGGCTCAACAGGAGAGATCGTAACGTGAGCGACACCCAGCTGATCCAGGTCACCGACAGCGCCAAATCCGCGCTCGGGACCTTCGACTTCGAGACCCACGCCGGCAAGGGCGTGCGGGTCTTCGTCCAGGGCTTTGGCTGAAGCGGCCCCGCCCTGGGCATGGCTCTGGATGAGCCGACCGACAAGGACGAAGTGTTCAACCAGGGTGGCTATTCCATCCTGGTCGACCCCCAGACGCGAGACATCGTAGACCAGTCCGGCGGGCTGACCATCGATTACGTCGATGAGGCCAGCCAGAAGGGATACATGCTGCGGCTGAACAAGGCTAGCGGCGGCTGCGGCAGTGACGGCGGCGGCTGCTCCGGGTGCGGCTAGAGGAAGAGCCGACTCTGGACCAGCCCCCCAACGCAGGGGGACCCGAGGCCGGGATCGAAAGATCCCGGCCTTTGTTCAGCCAACGAAGTCCTGGAAATCGTCGTCGTCCAGATCCCCGCCGGAGTCGAGATCGAAGGACTCGACGTCCAGATCGAAATCGACGTCGAGGGGCTCCTCGTCGTCGAGATCGTCGAGGTCCGGCGCGGCGCGCACGAGCAGTTCGTCCTCGAACGCCTCGCAGCATTCATCGCTGCAGAACAGGTGATTGCGGTAATCGATGCCGGCAGCCTCGATCACGACGCCGCAATAGGTGCAGGTCCTGGTTTCCATGGCGACCCCTCCGAGGATCACCGGTATGGCACGTGCTCCCGCGAGAAGTACTCGCCGGTCATTCCACGCACCTTCCGGTTGAGCAACACAAGGGCAATCAGGTTGGGCAGCGACATCAGGCCGAGGGCGCTGTCTCCTAGGTTCCAGACGATCTCGAGCGAAAAGATTGCACCCATGAAGTTCATGAGGCAAAAGAGAATCTTGTACGGAAGAATCCACTTCGGTCCGAAGAGATAGACGACGGCGCGGTCGCCGTAGTAGCTCCAGCTGATCGCGGTCGAGATGCCGAAGAGCACCACGCCGATGGTCACGATGAGATAGCCCCACCGACCGGCGACCGGCGCCAGGCCGCGCTGGAATCCCCAGGCCGTCAGCGGCGATCCGTTCAGCGCCATCTCGCCCTCGAGCATGAGCGCGGGAACCGCCGCGAAATCGATGACGCCGTTCTCCACCGGGATCTCGCCCTGCCAGGGTTGGTCGTCCGCCAGCAGCATCGGACTGTCGACCGTGGAGTGGTTGTGCACGAGCAGCGCGTCGTCGAACGCGCCGTGCGTCACGCGGAGAACACCGTCGAAACGGTCCGCTTCGGCCACGCGGCCGTTGGTCATGACGGTCGCGTCGGGCGCGATGACGGTGATGTCGGATTGCGCATTGACCGGGATGTCCTCGCGGTGCTTGTCGTTCCACACGCCGGTCGAGAGGATCACCAGGCCCGTGAGGGTGCAGATGATCAGCGTGTCGATCATGGGCCCCATCATGGCGACCACGCCCTCACGCACCGGTTCGTCGGTCTTGGCCGCGGCGTGGGCGATGGGCGCCGAGCCCTGGCCCGACTCGTTGCTGAACAGGCCGCGCTTGACACCCCAGGTCAGCATGAAGATGAACGTGCCGCCGGCGAAGCCGCCGATCTGCGCGGCGGGTTTGAAGGCGGTGCGGACGATCAGCACCAGCAGCCCCGGGATATCCTGGAAGTGGAGCACCAGCACCATGAGCGCACCGGCCACGTAGATCGCCGCCATGTACGGCACGAGCCGGCTCGTGACCGCGCCGATGCGCCTGATTCCGCCCAGGATCACCGCCGCGATGACCGTGGCCGAGATCACGCCGGTGATCCAGGTGGGCACACCCACGTCGGCGCGCATCTGGTCGGCCACGGTGAACGCCTGGATGCTGTTGCCGGAGCCGAAGCTCGAGATGATGGTGCAGACGGCGAACATCGCCGCCAGCGGCTTCCAGTTCCGACCCAGCCCCTTCTCGATGTAGTACATCGGCCCGCCCGCCGCCGTGCCGTCGGGCAGGATGGTGCGGAACTTCATGCTGAGCGTGCACTCGGCGTACTTGAGCGCCATGCCGAAGATCGCCGTCACCCACATCCAGAACAGCGCGCCCGGGCCGCCGTAGTGCATCGCCGTGGCCACGCCGGCGATGTTGCCGATGCCGACCGTGGCCGACAGCGCCGTCGTGAGCGCCTGGAAGTGGGACAGGTCGCCGGCGTGCGCCGGGTCGTCGTACTTGCCGCGGATCACGTCGAAGCTGTGCTTGAGCTTGCGGAGCTGGAGGAAGCGGAGGCTGGCGGTGGTGATCAGGCCGGTCAGCAGCAGTGCGGCGACCATGACGGGGAAGGTGTCGGGCCAGCCCCAGACGGTGCCGGAAAGGTCGGCGGCGAACTCGCGGAGGATCTCCATGCGGCGTCCTTCGGTTGCAGCGAGGTCGGACCCGGGTGGTGCCGCGCCGGGTCGCGTCCCCTGCGTTTACCGGAAACCGGCGCGCGGCTCAAGCAGGAAAAACCGAATGTCATCCGCGGCGCCCCAGAAGTTGCGGCAAGAGGCGCAGATCATCGCGGTCGATCACGCGCAGCACGAAGGTCGCCGCGGCGTACGAGAACGCCCAGAAGGCGATCGAAACCACGAACGGAACCCAACCCTTGTCGATGGCCAGACCGAACCAGCCGGCGGTCCAGGTCGGCGCCAGCAGATGGAGCAGGCCCGCCGTCGCCGCCCAGCTCACCGCCAGCACGACCGCCGGCCCCGGCAGCGCCCGCCACAGCGTCAACCGATACTCGGTGCGCCGCACGAAGATCATGTGCAGCACCATGCTCTGCGCCAGCGTGAAGACCGTCGCACCGCCGGCGCCGTAGTAACCGAAGCGCGGGATCAAGAGCGCGTTGAGCACGATATTGGCCAGCAGCGCTCCGCCGCCGATGAGCACGAAGACGCGCTCGCGGCCGGCGGCGATGAGCGTGCGGTTCAGGACGTGGTTCGCCGCCTGGAACGGCAACCCCCAGATGACGATCTTCAGCACGCTGATCGAGGGCGCGAACTGCGCGGGGTCGGCGCCGGTGGTGCCGCGGGCGAACCACTCGATGAGCGGTTGGGCGCAGAGACTCGTCAGCCAGGCCAGCGGGAGCATCACGACGACCATGTAGCGCAGGCTGCGTTCGGCCAGCCGGATGGTGTCGACGGTGGACTTCCGCGAATAGCGGGCCAGCGCCGGGAACATGGCCGTGGCGAAGATGTTGGGCGCGATGAGCAGGATGTCCAGTGCGCGATGGCCCAGGCCGTAGATGCCGGTGGACGTCTTGCCCGCCAGCTCGTTGAGCATGACGGTGTCGACCTTGAAGCTGATGATGCCGAAGGTGGTGGCCAGGAACATGGGCAGGCCGAGGCGGAGCATCCAGCGCAGGTCGGGCGCGTGGTCCTCGGGGCGGGCCCGCCGCCAGGGGCCGGTCTTCCAGAACATCAACGGCGCCATGATCGCCAGGCGCACCGCGCGGCTGATGAAGTTGGCCCAGACCACGCCCATCAGACCCCAGCCGAGGTCGATCCACCAGAACGCCAGGCCGAAGTACGCGATCGCGGACGCCACCTGCCCCACGCTCTGGTACTGGACCTTTTCGTGCGCCTGCAGGACGGAGTCGCAGGCCATGGCCGTGGTTTCGAGGAAGAGGCCGCCGGCGGTCACGAGCACCGCGGTCCGGGTCAGGGTGTCCTCGCCGGTCGCGTGCAGGTATGCCAGGAGCACCGCGTAGCTCGTTGCACCGAGCAGCCATCGCAACCGCAACGCACTCCAGAGAAGTGCGCCCGAGAGGTGGCGTCGATGCGTGACCTCGCGCGTCAGGAGCACGCCCAGACCGAAATTCGTCACCGTCAACAGGATGACCGTGATGTCGTTGGCCAGGAACCAGACGCCCATGCCGGCCGGGCCGAGCACCGGGGTCATCTTCTTGGTGACGAACACGGCGAGCAACCGACCGAGCATGAGCCCGAGGGTCAGCAGGAAGGTGTTCTTGGCGACGCTGCGTGTGGCGGTCGGCGGCACGGGGGCTCCTCGGTGGTGAACGGCGGCGAGGTCGGCGCGATGATGGCACCGCGGGCGGCGCAGGCGCTAGAAAAATCCGCGCGCGACCGTCGTCAGGACCACGCCGTCGCGGCCGGTGAGGTCGTAGGTGAGGTCGAGGCGGGCGAGGTCGCTGGTGCCCGAACGGGAGCCGCCGAAACGCAGGCCGCAGCCCAGTTCGTGGCGGGCGTCGCCGAGGTCGCGGCCCTCCTCGTCGAAGCGCGCGAGGCCGCCGTCGTAGAACGCGCCCCAGCCGACACGGACGAGGTCGAGCACGTCCCAGGGGAAGGTGCGGCCCAGCTCGGTGGTCCAGCGCACCAGGCGCTCGCCGGCCATGCCGTCGATGTCGAGCGTGCGCAGACCGCGGTCGAGGCCGACGATCGGGAGCTGATCGCCGCGACGACCGTCGGTGTGGATGCCCTCCAGGAAGGTCTTGACGGTGTACGGCCGCTCGGTCGGGCCGACGCGCAGGTACGAGCCCAGGAGCATCTCGACGTGATGGTTGCGGTCGACCGCGCCGCCGAGATCGCCGACGGCCGCCACGCGATGCAGCCAGAAGCCGCGGCCGGTGCGGTCCCAGTTGCTGTACGCGAAGGTGTAGTGGACGCGCGCGCCGTCGCCGGTGCTGGAGCCGATGGGCGGTCCGCTGGGGCCGATCTTCAACTCCCAGGCGGGGTCGAGCGGGATGTCCTCGCGGTTGCCGTAGCGCTGCAGGTAGCGGACGTCGGTCCAGCGGCGGCCGCGGCTGGCGAGGATCAGATGCGGCCAGACGTCGGTGCCGCGATCGCGGGCCAGCGGCTGACCCGGCTCGGCGAGGAAGCGGAGGTCGGCGACACGCCCGTCCGACAGCGCGAACATGCCGTCGCCCAGGTCGAAATCGGTCTCGACGATCCAGCAGCCCAGCCCCACGCGCCACACCCGACCTTGTCCTTCGGGGCTGACGCGGCGCGCCAGCTCGAGACGCAGACCGGTGCTGGAACGGGGAATCCGCGCGTAGAGGCTCTGCCCGGCGCCGGGATCGACACCGGCGCGGCCGGCGTTGCTGAGGTACCAACGCACGCCGTAGCGGCGATCCCAGGCGCGGGTCTTGAGCGACCAGGTCTGGTCATCGGCGCGGAACGGCAAGGACAGGGCGAACCAGCGGTCGAAACCGTCGGAGCGGTCGTCGTAGTTCATCGCGAGCGTCAGCGGCGAACTCAGCAGACGGTTCTGCTCGACGTAGAGGCGTCCGTACGAGGCGTCGAGGTCGTCGCCGACCGAGCCGATGACGGTGGTCCCGTAACCCAGGAAATTCTTCTCGGTGGCCGACAGGCTCCAGCGCACGTCGCCGCCCGAAGCCAGCGCCAGGGTGACGCCCGTCGACAGCGTCCACGTCTCGCGCGACGACACCCGCAGATTCACGCGTCCGTCGGCCGTGGTGTCGATCGGCGCGATCCGGACCCCGTTGAGAAACCCGAGGGCGCGCAGGTTGCGCTCGGACTCGGCGATCAGGGCCGGGTCGTAGGGATCGCCGGGCGCGAAGAGAAGCTCCTGCCGGATCACCCACGGCCGGGTGTTGACGTGGACATAGTTCATCCCGCGGCGAAGCGCGTGGTTCAGGCCGCGGGCGCTGTCGACCTCACCCGCAGCGAAGATGTCGTCCAGGTCCAGCCGGACCTCGCCCACGCGCAACGGCGGGCTCGAAGTCTGAGCCGTCGAGACCGCGGCCCAGACGACGAGAACCAGCACCAGCCAGAACGTCAGCCGACATCTGCCACGTTGCGCCAGGTCCACGTCATAATGACATGCGTGGTCTGCCAAGAGCGGCGCCGAATGTCCGCTCCTCATCGCGCGATGCTCGCCATCGAAGTCTCCATCATGTTGCATTCATTGAAGTTGCAGTATTTCAAGTCGTTGCGCGCAGAGATGGCACGCGTGTTGTTATAGGGAAAGCATGCGAACGCAATGGGGACCACCCCCAGAAACCTAGACCCAGGAGGACACACCATGTACCCGATCGCTCATCTGATCAACGCTCTCGAGACCAGTCCCGCCACCTGCCGGCCGATGCCGTACGGCGAAAGTCAGCCGCGGACCAACATCCTGGAAAGCGAGCAGGACTATCGCATCCTGATGGATCTGCCGGGCATTCGCAACGAAGACCTCGAGATCAGCCTCGAGGACGAAACCCTCACCGTCAAGGCCGAGCGGAACTACGAAGTTCCGGAGGGCTACCAGAGCCGGCGCCGCGAGTCGAGCGGCAAGGTCACCTTCCGGCGCAGCTTCGACCTCGGCACCGCGGTGGACGCCGAGAAGATCGACGCCAAGCTCGATGGCGGGATCCTGACCGTGACGCTTCCCAAGAGCGAGAAGACCATGCCGCGGCGGATCGAGGTGAAGTAGCGAATCCCGATTCCTGGACGTGGCTTGAAACCGGCACGGCCGCCCCGCAATTCCGCGGGGCGGCCGTTTTGTGCGCGACACCGCCGCCACCGTCGACGATAATGCGGGGCATGAAACTCATCACCTATACGCAGGGGACGGATCCGCGCTGCGGGTTGGCCCTGAGCGACACGGTCGGCCTGGATCTCCTGGCCGCCGATCCCACGCTGCCCGACACCTGGCACGCGCTGTTCAGCGAGATGCACCGCATCCGCCGCCTCCACGACGACAACCTGGGCGCGATCGCCGACCTCGCCGCCGACGACGACCTTCCGTTGCCGTTCTTCCGACTGGCGAATGTCCGGTTGCTCGCACCGGTGCTGCTGCCGTCGAAGAACAGCGGTGTCGGGCTGAATTATCGCGACCACGCCGAGGAGCAGGGCAAGGCGCTGCCCGACCAGCCCATGCTCTTCAGCAAGGCGCCGAGTTGCCTGCAGTCCCACGACGGCCCGATCGGCCTGACGGAGGACCTCACGCAGGTGGACGCCGAGGCGGAGCTGGCCGTGGTGATCAGTCGGCCCGGACGTTCGATCACGGCCGACGAGGCCGGCGACTACATCGCCGGCTACACATGCTTCAACGACGTCTCGAACCGCGAGGCCCAGTTCCGCGACCGGCAGTGGTTCCGCGGCAAGAGCATCGACACCGGCGGCCCCTGCGGCCCCTGGATCGTCACGCCGGACGAGTTGCCGCCCCAGGCGCTCGGCCTGCGCATCCGTGCGCTCTGGAACGACACGGTCATGCAGGACAGCAACACCGAGCAATTGGCCTGCACGCCGCACGCGCTGGTGGAGCACGTCAGCCGCCACATGACCCTCTTCCCCGGCGACATCATCGCCACGGGCACACCGGCGGGCGTGGGCGTCTTCCGCGACCCCAAGGTCTTCCTGAAACCGGGCGACGTGGTCACCGTGGAGATCGAGGGCATCGGCAGGCTCGTCAACCCGGTGGTACGCTGGTAGATCGGCGCGCCGCTTCGGGTTTGCAATCCGCGCCCCGGACGACCAGAAGATTGCAAAGCGCATCCTCTTCGGGTCCGGGGCGCGGCGTCTCTCTCGCCACGACCTCTCCGCAACCCGCGAATTTGGGGCATTTCCCCGACGATCCCACGATCTGTCGCCGCGGTGCATCGGTCCGGAACGTTCCTTGATATTTCCCTCCATGGATGCTGCAACGTCGGGCAGTCCGCACGCAGGACGCCCCGCCAATCGGCCCAATTACATCCACGGAGATACACCATGCCGACCGCCAGTGTCAGTCTCGCGGAAATGACCACTCTCATGGCAGACCTGCCGCGCTACGACGCCTACGCCTCCGGCCCCCGCGCCGTCGACAGCGAACGCGTGTTCCGCCGCAGCCTGGGACGGCTGCTCAAGGAATGCGGCGACCATCTCCTGAACGTCGCCGAACGCCGCAGCCAGTACCTGAATCACGACCAGGAAGAGATCATCGATCTGCTGGTGGACCACATCAGCTCGATCTTCCGTCGGCTCGACCGCGAAGGCCGTGTCGCCATCGCCGGCAATCCCCACGATACGGTGCCCGAACTGCGGGGCCTCGACAACCGCCTGCTCCAGCTCGCCGAGGAAGCGCTCATGCTGACCCGCGACCTCGACCAGCGCCGCCCGTCGGAGTCCTGGTTCCGCGACGAGGCCCTTCGCCTCAGCCAGGATCTGGCCGACCTGAGCCAGACGACCGAGGAACGCAACTACCTGCTCGGACTCGGATGGGAATCCGAGTTCGCCCAGCTTCACCGGAGGTAGTCCGATGCACCACGACCGTCATCCATGGCAGACACAAGAGCCGGACGACGTGGTCATCTGGCAACCCGCCGTCGGCGCGCCCGCCGTCGAGGGACCGCTCGACCTTCTGCTGTTCGCCGACCGCCTCCTGGTCCTCGAACTGGCCGACGACCAACTCGCGTTCCGCGAGGAAGGCCGTCAGCTGCGCCAGGTCTACATGGACCGCATGCACCAGTTCCGCGTCGGCGACCTGCATGATACGGTCCGTGTACGAGGGCGTGGCCTTCAACAACCGCTGGCTCA
>CAZJMO010000026.1:0-16773 GCA_964547085.1 uncultured Fibrobacteraceae bacterium
CAAGATCACCACGCCGCTGCTGCTGGTGCACGGCGACAGCGACACCAACGTGCCCGTCGGCGAGAGCGACCAGCTCTTCACCGCGCTGAAGCTGCTCGGCCGCGAGGTCGAGTACGTGCAGATCCAGGGTCAGAACCACTGGATCCTCGACCATGACCAGCGGGTCGTCTGGAACGACACCATCCTGGCCTTCTTCGCGAAATGGCTGAAGGAACGCGACGCCTGGTGGGACGCGATGTACCCCGAAGGCTAGCGACGCGCGTCGACGCCCGAAAAGCCCGCTCCGACCGGCGCGCGCTCCTGCGTCATTGACGAGACGCTCAGCCGATTCGCATGTGCATTGCCGCAGACTAAAGAAATCCCGTAAACCATATATTTGCAACGGCTTGCCGCTTTCTGAACTAAATCCCGCCGCCCTGCCGCCGATAACAAGACCGATCTCGAACGACATTATTTCAGGAACTGGGAGAGACGCTATGACGCTGATCGATCTGGATAACGTCAACCGCAATGCCAAGATTCTGCGGGACGAATCGGCACGGTTCACCAAACCACGGGGCGCCGCCGGCATCGATCACGCCGACGTTCTGCTCGAACCGACGGATGCTCCCGCGGCCGATCGTTGCGTCGAGGATCAGCCTTCCATCCGGCGCGAGCACCGATTCGTCGATGCCGTGGCCGAGGTCAACAAGGAACTCTGGCTCGTCCTGTCGATGCTCGCCATCGCCGGCGCCGCGAACTATCTGGTCGCTGGGCAGAAGGTCCTCTTCGGACTGTACACGTTGCCCACGATCTTCGCCGCGTTCTGCTGGGGTCGTCGCCACGCCACGCTCACGGCTGCGGCCTCGGCGTTGCTGGTGGGATTCCTGGTCTACATGAATCCGGCTCTCTGGTCCGACGCCGACACGCACGGCCTCGTGAACGGCCGGTTCCTCGATCTGTTCGCGTGGGGATTGACCCTCATGCTGACGGCCTTCACCATGGGCACGCTCCACGAGCGCCAGACCGCGCAATCGGCCGAACTGCGCGAGACCTACCAGGGTCTCCTCTTGATCCTGCGCCAGTTCATCAGCAAGGACAAGTACACCGAGAACCACTCGTACCGGGTGTCGGTGTACGCGGCCAGCATCGCCCACCAGCTCGGCTTCCACGCCGAACGCGTCGAGCTCGTCCGCGCGGCCGCCCTGCTGCACGATCTGGGCAAACTCGATGTCAGTCGCAGCGTGTTGCACAAGGCCGCGCGACTGACCGAGAGCGAGTCCAGGGAAGTGCGCGAACACGCCGAACGCGGCGCCCGTATGCTCGCGCCGGTCGCCGCCAGCATGGGACGCATCCTGCCGATCATCCTCGCCCACCACGACCGTTACGACGGTTCCGGATACCGTCCGATCGCGGGCAAGGACATTCCGATCGAGGCTCGCGTGATCGCGGTCGCCGACGTCTACGACGCCCTGACCAGCGATCGCCCGTACCGTAAGGCCCTGCCGCCGTGCGCGGCCAAGGACACGATCGTCGACGGCAGCGGCAAGGACTTCGACCCGGTCGTCGTGACGGCGTTCCAGCGCTCGTACGATCGCGGCCTGCTGGAGGTACCGGAGATCTACGTCTGATAGAAGCAGCCGCCGACGGGCTCAAGTCGATCGCCCACGGGTCGATGAGAAGTTGGTGATTCCAACGGCACCCGCCGCCTGCGCGGCTTGCGATCCGACCGATCGAACGGTCGGCCATCACCTTAGTATCCCGAACGGAGTCTCGTTGTGGTGACCTCACCCCAAACGCCACTCGACACGATCCTGACCTCGGATAGGCTCCCCTCGCCGTCCGGCGTCGCCCTGCAGATCCTGAAGCTCACCCGCGACGAGGAAACATCGGCGACGGATCTGCAGAAGGTGCTCGTCTCCGATCCGGCCCTGGTCGGCCAGATCCTGAAGTACGCCAATTCGGCGCAGGTCCGCGTGGGACGAGAAGTCAAGACCGTCGGCGAGGCTGTCGTGCGGCTCGGCATGAACGCCGTCCGCCAGCTCGCGCTGGGATTCTCGCTGCTCTCCAACGCCCGCAGCGGCCCGTGCGCCGCCTTCGACTACAACGAGTTCTGGTCCCGTTCCCTCGCCACCGGCGTGGCCGCCCAGCATCTCGCCGGTTTCACCGCCGGGACCGAACCCGAAGAAGCGTTCACCTGCGGTCTCCTGAGCCAATGCGGAGCCCTGTGTCTGGCCAGCGTCTACCCCCAGGAATACGCCCACGTTCTCGAGACGTGGAACGGCCGGTGCCGGAAGGAACTCAAGGGGCTCGAACGCGGCGCCTTCTCGATGGATCACGACATGGTCACCGCCGGACTCTTCGAGAACTGGGGACTGCCGGAGGAATACCGCCGGGCCGTCACCAACCAGGATCCGGTCAGCCAGGATCAATCGGCCGCGCCACCTGCGCCCGACCTCTCCATGGTCCTGCGAACCGCCCACAGCCTGGCCCGGATCTGCGTCGCCGACGCCGACAAGCGCGCCGAACTGGTGAGCGAACTGCTCGACCACGCCAACCAGCTCGGCCTGTCCCGCGCCTCTCTCTTCGAGGCCTCCGACCAAGCGCTGCAGGACTGGACCAGTATGGGCGAGATGCTCGACATCCTCACCGAGGACGTTCCCTCGCTGACCGAACTCGTGAGCCGCGCCGAGGCGTCGCGGCCGTCGACGGGCACCATCGGGTACGACACGGACGACGATCATGCCGAACCCGCGGCGCCCGAGACCGGCGCGCTGGACACAAAACCAGAAGGCCTGCGCATCCTCGTGGTCGACGATTCGGCGATGGACCGTAAGATCGTCAGCAACCGCCTCGCCAAGAGCCCCCATCACGTCCAGACCGCCTGTGACGGCGCCGAGGCGCTGCAGATCGCGTTGCAGACCAATCCCCACCTGATCATCTCCGACTGGATGATGCCGGAAATGGACGGCCTCGAGCTGTGCCGCACGCTGCGCCGCTCGGAACAGGCCAGCCGCGTCTACATCATCATGATGACCGCCAACGACAACACCGAGGACCTGGTCACCGCTTTCGAGGCCGGCGCCGACGACTACATTCCCAAGCCGGTCAACCACGCCGTCCTGATGGCCCGCCTGCGCGCCGCCGAACGCGTCATCGCCCTGCAGGAACGCGTCGAGCGCGACCGCGAGGCGATCCGCCGCGCCGCCGCCGAGTTGAGCCTGGCCAACCGCCAGCTGCAGCGCCTGGCGCTCTACGACACGCTGACCGGGCTGCCCAACCGCCGTTACGCCATGGACCGCCTGGCGAAGGAATGGGAACGCTCCCACCGGCAGGACAAGCCCATGCTCTGCATGATCGCCGACATCGATCACTTCAAGAAGGTCAACGACACCTGGGGCCACGACGCCGGCGACCTCGTCCTGCAGGAAACCGCGCGCGTGATGCAGGATTGCCTGCGCGCAAGCGACGACATCTGTCGCTACGGCGGCGAGGAATTCCTGGCCATCTGCCCCGATGCCGACCTCACCGTGGCCCAGGAACTGGGCGACCGCCTCCGCGCCGCCGTGGCGGCGAACCACATCGAGACCGCGCAGTTCCAGGGCAGCATCACCGTGAGCATCGGCGTCGCCGGAACCGGGTCCGACGTGGACACGACCACGGCCATGCTGAAACTCGCCGACGAGGCGCTCTACGCCGCCAAGGACGCGGGTCGCAATCGGGTCTGCATCGTCAATCCCGTCGCGGCAAGCTGATCCGCGCACCGGCGGCGCGAGCGCTCGGCCGCGCCGCCGCAGAGCAAAATCTGCAATTCACCCGCCCGAAAGCCGATTTCGGGATCGGCCCTAAAACGCCGCCAGCGGCCTTTAATTGCGGTTTCCGGCAACATCGGCCTCATATCGCATCATCGGGCATGGCATTTTCCAGAAAAGCTGATATGGTTCTGGCGGATTGGCGACAGCGCCAATCTAGCTTTGAGGAATTCAGACAGCGAACCGTTTTCTGGTGTTCGGGTCTGTTTCCGACTTTCCAAGGAAGTGATTCAGTTGAAGAAGATCTACGTGGGTAACCTCAGTTTCAGCACGTCCGACCAGGACCTCAACACCACCTTCGCCGAGTTCGGCCAGGTCGCCAGCGCTCGGGTCGTCACCGACCGTGAGACCGGTCGCTCGCGCGGCTTCGGTTTCGTCGAGATGGAAGACGACAACGCTGCCCAGCAGGCCATCCAGAACCTGAACGGCAAGGAAGTCGACGGACGGACCCTGAACGTCAACGAGGCACGCCCTCGTGAGCCGCGCGGCGGCTCCCGCTGGTAAAACCAGCTCATCGCCCGATGAAGCGCACCGTCCTCCTCGTGAGGACGGGGCGGTTTTTTATGCCGATGACGCAGCCGTAGCTACTCGTCGATCCCCGCGAGCCGCAGCAGGAACGCGCACTCGAGCGCCGTTTCCCGGTGCCGGCGGAAACGGCCCGACGCACCGCCGTGCCCCGCATCCATGTTGGTGTGCATGAGCAGCAGATTCTCGTCGGTCTTGACCGCCCGCAACCGCGCCACCCACTTGGCCGGCTCCCAGTACTGCACCTGCGAATCGTGCAGACCCGTGGTGACCAGCGTGTTCGGATACTCCCGGGCCGCCACCTGGTCGTACGGTGAATACGAAAGCATGTAGTCGTAGAACGTCCGGTCGTTCGGGTTGCCCCACTCGTCGTACTCGCCCGCCGTCAGCGGGATCGACTCGTCGAGCATCGTGGTGATCACGTCGACGAACGGCACCTGCGCCACCACGCCGTGCCACATCTCCGGCGCCATGTTCATCACTGCGCCGATGAGCAACCCGCCGGCGCTGCCGCCCATCGCGTAGAGCCGCTCCGGATCCGCGTAGCCTTCGGCCGTGAGATGCCGACCGCTGTCGATGAAATCGGTGAAGGTGTTCTTCTTGCGCAGCAGTTTGCCGTCGTCGTACCAGCGGCGCCCCATCTCCTGGCCTCCGCGAACATGGGCGATCGCGAAGACGAAGCCGCGGTCGAGCAGGCTCAGTCGCCACGAGCGGAAGCCGGCATCCATGCTGTAGCCGTACGAACCGTAGCCGTAGAGCAGGCAGGGATTCTGTCCGCGTTCGAAGCTGTCGCGGCGATAGACCAGCGAGACGGGCACCTGGGAACCGTCGACGGCCGTGGCGTGCACGTACTCGGCCTGGTACCACGCGGGATCGAAATCGCCCACGACCTCGTCGCGCTTGCGCAGGGTGCGAACGCCCGTGCGCAGGTCGTGATCGTAGACCGAGTCCGGCGTGGTCAGCGAACTGTAGGCGTAGCGCAGCACCTCGTTGTCGAGCTCGGGCGTGCTGAGGATGTAGGCGTCGTAGGTGGGGTCGTCGAAGGCGATGTCGGTCCCTTGTTCGCCGGACCACGACTGCACGTGCAGACGCACCAGGCCGCCGGTCCGCTCCTCGAGCACCAGGTGTTCGCGGAAGACCTCGAAGTCCGTCAGGAGGACGTCGTCGCGGTGGGGAATCAACGGGCGCCACTGCGTCCTTCCGGTGGCGGTCTCGGCGCACTCCATGAGCCGGAAGTTCACCGCATCCAGGTTCGTGTGGATGATGAAGCGGTCCTCGATGTGGTCGATGTCGTACTCCAGGCCGCGCTCCCGGGGCTGGAAGACGCGCCATTGTCCCTGCGGCTGGTCGGCGGCGACGAAACGGACCTCGTCGGACACCGTCTGCGACGAGTGGATCAGCAGGAAGCGGCGGCTCTTGGTCTTGTCGAGGCTCACCGAGAACGTCTCGTCGTCCTCCTGGAAGACGACCGGATCGGCCGCGGGGTCGGCGCCCAGTTCGTGCCGCCGGATCTGGAAGCTGCGCAGCGTCTCCGGATCCTTGGCCGAGTAGAAGAACGTGCGCCCGTCCTCGGCCCAGACCCCGTCGGCGGTCATGTCGGCGATGGTCTCGGGCAGATCCTGGCCGGAGACGAGGTCGCGGAACCGCCACGTGTACTTGCGGCGCCCGACCGTGTCGACCGCGTAGGCCATGATCCGGTTGTCGCTGCTGACGGTCACGCCGCCGACGGCGAAGAAATCGTGCCCCGCGGCCATCGCGTTGCCGTCGAGCAGGATCTGCTCCGGCGCGTCCATGGAGCCCTCGCGCCGGCAGTGCACAGCGTACTCCCCGCCCTCGACGAACCGCGTGTAGTACCAGTAGCCCCGCGAGAGCATGGGCACCGAGGCGTCGTCCTTCTTGATACGGCCCACGATCTCCTGGAAGAGCGACTCCCGCAGCGTTGCGGCCGGCGCCAGCACCTGCTTCAGATACGCGTTCTCGGCCTCGAGATAAGCGATGACCTCGGGATCCTCGCGCTCGCGGAGCCAGTAGTATTCGTCAACGCGTTGCTGGCCGTGCGCCTCGAGCACGTGCGGAACCTGCTTCGCCACCGGAGGCACGGGCCGCTCCGAGCAGCCGGCCGTCGTCAGGATCGCCATGGTCACCACCATCAGGATCAAGGTTCTCATCTCGGTTCCTCTGAAGATGCCACCTCGGCGCCACGTCTGGCGACACCGCAGATTCGGAACTACGGTAATCATCAAGTCATTCGTCCGCACGGAGTGGATCGTTCATCATGCTGAACAGGCCCCAGCCGAACCAGACGCCCCGTCTCGACGACCTCCTCGACGTCGACCAGGTCCAGGCTGCCGTGGACGCACATTTCCGCGCCTCCGGCATGCCCCTGAGAGCCGTCGGTGCGATCGACGGTCGGACCCTCGCCGGCGCCGGTCAACCGGATGTCGAGTTGCGCTTCCACTGCGCCCTCACCGCGGGCCACGGGATCGTCCAACCGATCTTCCCTGCTCCCGACGACCCCGCGCACGACGATACGCCCCGGCACCGGCAGTGCGCCGTCGGCGTCTGGACGATCAGCCTGCCGATCCGCGTCGCCGGCGATCATGCCGCCACGTTGCTCCTGGGCCAGTTCCGTTACAGCGACGAGGATCCGGACGAGAACTCGCTCAAGAACCAGGCCGCGCGCTGCGGATTCTCCCTCGACACATTCGCGGGGATCCTCGCGCGCGTGCCGCGGTTCAGCCGGACCCAGGTCGATGCGATCCTGGCGTACGACACCGCGCTGGCGGCGTTCCTGAGCCGCCGGGCCGCCGAGCGACATCCGCGGCGGCGCGAACGCCCGCCCGTGGCCGCCCCGAGGCCTCGGGAACTGGTCGAGACACAATGCCAGTTCGACGCCGTGATGCAGGCCGCGGGCATCGGCTACTACGATTATTATCCCCAGCGCGGCGACGGTTTCCTCAGCCCCGCCTGGCTCGGCATGCTGGGCTATCGGGCCGACGAGCTCCCCCACACCTACGAGACGTTCGACCGCCTGCTCCACCCGGACGACCGCGACGGCATCCACCGCGCCGTCGAGACCGGCATCGCCTCCGGCGATCGGTTCCGACTCGTGTTCCGCGCCATGCACAAGGACGGCACCCATCGCTGGATCGAATCCTGCGGCCGCACGCTCGAATGGAACGACCGGGGACGCCCGGCGCGTGTCCTGGGCGTCAACCTCGACGTCACCGGCCGCGAGGAACAAGCCGAACTCATCCGCTGTTTCAAGACGATATCCGACAGCATCGGCGACCAGCACTACGTCACGGACCATGCACTCCGGATCCGGCAGGCGAATCGAGCCTTCCTGGATGCGTTCGAGGTGACCCGCGATCAGGCCATCGGCCGGCATCCCTGGGAGCTTTCGCATGTGGCGGAACGGGGACGCGTTCGGAGCGGGCTCGAGCGTTGCCTGACCGGCGAAACCGATGTCCAGGAATTCTGGTACCAGTTCCGAAACCGCAGTCCCGGGTACTACCGGATCTCGCGCTACCCCGTCCGCGATCCCGACGGCGCCGTTTCCGGCGTCGCCGTGTCGATCCACGACCTGACGGAAATCCAGCAAGTGCGCGAGGAACTGCGCACGGCCAACAAGGCCCTGGCCACCACCGGCGCCGAGTTGCAGAAGCGGAACGCCGACCTCGAGGCCGCTCTGGCCCGCGTCAAGCGACTCAGCGGGCTGCTGCCCATCTGCGCCAGCTGCAAGAAGATCCGCGACGAGCGCGACTACTGGCGCCAGGTGGACGAGTACGTCTCCGAACACAGCGAGGCCGAGTTCACCCACAGCATCTGCCCCGACTGCCTGGCCCGCCTGTATCCGGAAATGGATGTCGGCAAGGCCTGATGCGTCAATCGACGACGAGGATGTCGCGGATCTTCTGCGCCAGATCCCGCGGCGTGAACGGTTTCTGGATGAACCGCAGCCCCTCGGCGAGGATGCCGTGGCGGGCGATGACGTTTCTCGTGTATCCGGACATGAAGAGGACCGGCACGTCGGGCCACATGCTCGCGAGCGCTCGGTGGAGCTGGACGCCGTTCATGCCCGGCATGACCACGTCGGTCAGCAGGAGATCGCAACGCGCTTCCCCGCCGGTGACCAGATCCACGGCCTTCTCCGGCGACGACGCGACCACGACGTCGTAACCGTACTTCGAGAGCACGGCTTCGGCGAGATTGCGCACCGCCTCGTCATCTTCCACCACCAACACCCGCGCGCTGCCCCGCAGATCGCCCCGATCCGGCACGGGCTCGGCGGCTTCCACCGGAGCATCGACGCGCGGCAGATACACCTTGAAGACCGAACCGCGGTCCGGCTCGCTGTAGACCCACACGCTGCCCTGGTGCTGCTTGACGATCCCGTGCACCGTGGCCAGCCCCAGCCCCGTGCCCTCGGTGAGCCCCTTGGTTGTAAAGAACGGCTCGAAGATCATGCTCATGGTCTCGCTGTCCATGCCGATCCCGTCGTCGCTCACGGCCATGAGTACGTAACGACCCGGGGCGCAACCGGGATGCTGCTCTACATTTCCCTCTTCCAGGTCCGCGTTCATGGTCTCGATCTGCAGCGTGCCGCCGTCCGGCATGGCGTCGGCGGCGTTGACGACGAGATTGATCAGCACGTTCTCCAGCTGCGAGGCGTCGGCCCGGATCACCCCGACGTCGGCTCCCAGCTTCAGACCCAGATGCACGTTCTCGCGCAACAGACGCCGCAACATGGGCACCGACTCGTCGATGATCTCGTTGAGATCCAACCGGCGCATGTCGAGGATCTGCTTCCGACCGAACGCCAGCAGCTGCGCCGTGAGGTCGCGTGCTTGTTCCGCCGCGCTCATGATGGTGCGCAGATCCCCGTACCGCGGATCGTCGGCCTCGAAGGTCTCCACCAGCAGCTCGGCGAACCCCAGGATCGGCGTCAGCAGGTTGTTGAAATCGTGCGCGACCCCGCCGGCGAGCCGCCCCACCGCCTCCATCTTCTGGGCCTGGCGCAGTTGTTCCTCGAGATTATGGACCTCGGTGATGTCGCGGCTAACGCCGCAGAGACCGACGACCTCGCGGCCCTCGCCGTAGATCGGAACCTTGATGGTCTCCAGGAGGCACGTGCCGTTCTGCCGCCGCCGGACGATCACGCGGCGATTGGGTTCTCCGGCGAACACCCCACAATTGACGCGGTCGCTGTCCGCGGCATCGTCCGGCGGGAACAGATCATCGTTCGTCGCACCCTGGACATCCTCGAGCCGGCGATCGAAGAACTGCAGGCAGGCGTTGTTCGCGTGCGTGTAGCGCCCGTCGCGGTCCATGATGAAGATGTGGTCGGTCACCGAATCGAACGTGGCCCGCAACCGCGCCTCGCTCTCGCGAAGGGCATGTTCGGCGCGGCGCTGCTGCGAAAAATCCTGGAAGATCCCGTAGACCAGCCGGGTCTCGGGATCCCAGGTCGCCACGGAGTGAATGTCGGCGATCCGGCCGTCGAGCGGTCGTTCGATGCTGTAGTGGACGTCGTAGGGTTTGCCGTTTGTCACGAGGTCGCGCAAGGCGCGGTCGAGCATGGGGCGGTCGTCCTTGACCACGATCTTCTGGACCATCGCGACCGTCAGAGGCGCGTCGGCCGCGATGCCGTAGATCGCGCGGGCCTGAATCGACGCGGTGATCGCACCGGTGTCGGGATTGAACTCCCACCAGCCCAGACCGGCCATGTCCTGGGCCCATTCAAGGCGACGTTCGCAACGGCTCTGGTCGTGGTCAAGAAGGGGAAGGTCGTCGCGACGATCCGAGGCCATGGTGTCGTATCTCCTGCTGGCGAGAGCTGGCCGATCGGTCCAACATGTATCCTATGCCGGGTCGGCGGAGAGTGTCAATTGCTTACGGTTCCCGATACGACAGTCGGCGTTGATCCCGGACATCGTTGTCATCGACAACGACGGCGTCGATCTTCACGAGCACGGAATCGCAGTCACCTCGATGGAACCTGGCTCCCCGATCCGGGAGGATCTCATGCAGAATTTCGATTTCCACAACCCCACGCGCGTCGTCTTCGGCGAGGGGACCATCTCCCGTCTCGCCGATCTGGTCCCCGCCGACGCCCGGATCCTGCTCACCTACGGCGGCGGATCCATCAAGCGCAACGGCGTCCACGACCAGGTCATGGCCGCGCTGCAGGATCACGACGTCCTCGAGTTCGGCGGGATCGAGTCCAATCCCTCGTTCGAGACCTGCATGGGTGCGGTCCACCTGTGCCGCCGCGAGAACGTCGCGTTCCTGCTCGCCGTCGGCGGCGGCTCGGTCATCGACGGCACCAAGTTCATCGCCGCCGCCGCGCACCATCCCGGCGACGACCCCTGGAATATCCTGGCGAGCGGCGGCGCCTGCATCGAGACCATGCTGCCGCTGGGCACGGTGCTGACCTTGCCGGCCACCGGCTCGGAGGCCAACGCCGGCGCCGTGATCAGCCGCAGGTCGACCGACGAGAAGCGCGTCTTCGGCTCGCCGATGGCGTTTCCGCGCTTCAGCATCCTCGACCCCACCGTCACCTTCAGCCTGCCGCGCAACCAGGTGCGCAACGGCGTGGTCGACGCGTTCATCCACGTCTGCGAACAGTACGTCACCGGCGACACCGGCGCGCAGCTTCAGGATCACCTCGCCGAGGGCGTGTTGAAGACGCTGGTGGAATGCGGGCCGGTGACGCTGGCCGAACCCCGGAACTACGCCGCCCGCGCCGAGGTCATGTGGTCGGCCACCTTGGCGTTGAACACGCTCCTGCGCCAGGGCGTGACGCAGGACTGGGCCACCCATATGATCGGCCACGAGTTGACCGCATTCTACGGCCTGGCCCATGCCGAGACCCTGGCCGTCATCCTGCCCGGCGTCTGGCACGCCGACCTCGAGCGCAAGCGCACCAAGCTCGCCCAGATGGGACGGCGCGTGTTCGACGTCGACGGCGCCGAGGCCGCCATCGAGGCCACGGAGACGTTCTTCCACGGGCTGGAGATGCCGACCCGGCTGTCCGACCACGGCGTGGACGCGGCCGAAGCCGCCGCTCGGGTCGCCGCACGCTTCGAGGAACGCGGGACGGTGCTCGGCGAGGGCCGGGACTTGACGCCGGCGCGGGTCCGCTCGATCATCGAGAGCCGCGCCTGACCACGATGACAACCGACGAAAGCAAGATCCGCCATGACCGAAAAACGGACGCCCCAGCAGCAACTCGAACTGGTTCGCCGACGCTACGGCGACATCGCCGCCGGCGTGTCGTCTTCGTGCTGCGATTCCGCGGCGCCGGACGGCGCGTGTTGCGGCACCTCGGCCCCCATGGACCTGCGTGGGGCCGCGCGAAAGCTGGGCTACACAGAGGTCCAACTCGACGCGCTGCCGGCCGGCCAAAACCTCACGCTCGGCTGCGGCAACCCGCTGACCGCCGCGCTCCTGGAACCGGGAATGACCGTGCTCGACCTGGGGTCCGGCGCCGGTTTCGACTGCTTCCTCGCCGCCGAGCAGGTCGGCGCGACGGGGCGCGTCATCGGTGTCGACATGACCCCCGAGATGCTCGCGCGGGCCCGCGCCGCCGCCGCGGACCGCCCCAACGTGGAGTTCCGTCTCGGCGAGCTGGCGCACCTGCCGGTGGCCGACGCATCGGTGGACGTGATCCTGTCGAACTGCGTGGTGAACCTGACGCCGGACAAGGCACAGGTCTTCCGCGAAGCGTGGCGGGTGCTTCGTTCCGGCGGCCGGCTCGCCATCAGCGACGTGGTGCGGATCGCCGAGTTCCCGCCGGCGATCGCCGCGAGCGCGGACTCGCTCTGTTCGTGCATCGCCGGCGCGTCGAGCGAGGCGGAGCTGCGGGGCTGGCTCGCGGAGGCCGGGTTCACAGATGTACGCGTCGCGGTTAACGACCGGAGCGCGGAGTTCATAGGCGAGTGGGAGCCGGGATCGAACGCGGAACAGTACGTGCGCGCGGCGCTGATCGAGGCGCGACGGACCTAGTTGGTCGGACCGTCGTCCCAGTCGCTCGACTCGGACGACGTGTCCCACTCCTCGCGGATGAGCACCAGGATCGCGGCGTTGGGCACGACCAGGTACTGCTTCTTCTCGAAGGTGATCTCGATGGACGCTTTCTTGAGGAACAGCACGTAGTCGCCCTCCTGCGCCTGCATCGGCAGGTACCGGGGCTCGGGATTCTCGTCGAAAACCTCGTCGTCGATGTCGACCGGCTCGGGGATGGGCACGCCGGGCCCCACCGACACGATCCAGCCGCCCTGCGCCTGCCGCGCCGAGAGCGCGGTCTGCGGCAGGTAGAGGCCGCCACCGGTACGTTCCTCGCCGTGTTCCGGGCGAACCAGGATCCGGTCCCCGACGACGATCAGTTTCTTCTTGAGGTCGGCCATGTCTTCCTCCGGTCCGGCGCGTTCAGGGACGAACCGATAAGATAACATCTGGTCGCGGCACGGGGAAGAACGCCGGATCTGCCGACGCCTCGAGCGCATCGGCGATCGCGGCCATGGTGCGGCCGTCCACGGGGTGGACCAGATCCGGCGCGAGGTCTGCCAGGGGACGCGCGACGTGCAGGTAGCGGACGATGTCGGGATCCAGCGCGGTCGTGTCGTGGACGACCAGATCCAGATCGATGGTGCGCGGCGCGAACTTGTCGGCTGGATCGCGCGTCCGGTCGAGAGCGCGCTCCACGGCGGTGCAGACGTCGCGCTTGAACGCCTCGGGCCCCAGATCGGTGCACACAAGTGCCGCGGCGTTGAGGAAGCGCGCCGGTTGTCGCGTGCCGACCGGCGCCGTCTCGAACGCCCGGCTCACCGCCGCCAGCCCGAACGGCCGCAGCAGCGCGACGGCCGCCGGCAGGTTGCGTTCCTTGTCCAGGTTGGAGCCCAGCAACAGGTACGCCTGGTGGCGGCCGGCCGTCACGCGAAGTCGGCCGGCGTGCGGGTGAGCGTGACGCCCACCGATTCGGCGAAGCGCAGGGCGCCGGGTTTCTCCACATGGACCATGGCCGCGGACACCGGGTAGCCGATCACCGCCAGACGCGCGATCTCGGTGGCCAGTTTCTCGACGGTATGGAACGCCGACGATTCAACCAGCGCGATCACGTCCTTGGTCACCGAGCGGTAATTCACGGCGTCATCCACGGCGTCGGTGCGGCCGGCGGTGCGCAGATCGACCGAGAGCGTGATGTTGATCAGGATGTCCTGCAGCTTCTCGCGTTCGACCGGGTTGATGCCGATGATGCCTCGCAACAGCAGATTCTTGATCTCGATCCTGTCGGTCATGGACGTCCCCCGATCAGACCTGGTGACGACCGCCGTCGAGATGGATGGTCTCGCCGTTGACGGCCGGCGTGGTCAGGACGAAGTGCAGGGCGGCGGCCACGTCGTCGAGCGACGGGAAGCGCCGCGTCGGGATTTCCCCGCGCAGGGTGTGCAGGTAGCCGTCCTCGCCTCCTTCGGGCGGCAGGACCGCACCCAGAGCGAGTTCGCTGACCCGGACGCCGCGGGGCCCCAGCGACTGCGCGAGGCTGCGCGTCAGGCCGTGCAGGACGACCTTGCTGAGCGTGTAGGCGAAGTGGTCGGGGCCGGGACGCCCGGCGCGCCAGTCGTTCATGTTGACGATGACGCCGTCGCGACCGACGGGCAACTGGCGGGCGAAATCGCGGCTCAACAGGAACGGCGCCTCGGCGTGGATGGCCTGGTAGCGGCGCCACTCCTCGAGCGTGGTCGAGAGCACGTCGCCCGGCGCGAAGAACGACGCGTTGTTCACCAGAACGTCGAGCGGGCCGAACGGTTCGGTCGCGCGGGCGATCATGCCCTCGCACACCGCGCTGTCGGTGAGGTCGCCGTCCACGAGCGCCATGCGACCGCCCTCGGCCTCGACGATCTCGACCAGCGACGCGGCGTCTCCCACGCTCTGGTGGTAGTGCACCACGACCGCCGCCCCGGCGCGGGTCAGGCTCTGCGCCAGGTGACGGCCGACGCGGCGCGCGGCCCCCGTGATGAGGACCGTCCGGTCGGCGAGGTCTTGCGGCTGGGTGGTCATGGCATTCCCCGCTCAGGCATTGAGGGTGAGAACGACAGCGCCGTCACCGCCCCAGTTAGGCGGCGCCGGCCGCCACGCGACAACCAGATCCTGATGCTCGATGCACCACTCGCGCACCGCGCCGCCGAGAACGCCGTGGCCGCCCGGCGAACCCAGACCGCGACCGTGGACCACCAGCACCTCCTTGGTGCCGTGATGTCGGTGCGCCTGGACCTGCTGCGAGAGGCGCTGCATCGCGTCGTCCCACGAGCACTGGCGCAGGAAGATCTCCGGCGGGCGTTCGGGTCGGCGCGACTCCGTCCGCCCGGTGTCCGTCTCGTGTTCGTCCCGACCGCCGCGTCGCGACTTGTGCCGTCCCATCTCAGTCCTCCTCCGCGAGCGGCTTCAACTGCACCACCGTGGCGCCCCACGAACCGCCGTCGTTCGGGTGACCGAAACTGATCACCGCCGGGTGTTCGCGCAAGACCGCGTGCACGATCTCGCGCTGCACGCCGATTCCCTTGCCGTGCACGATGCGCACGGTGAGGACGCCGCGCTCGCGGCAGAGGTCGAGATATTCCGGCACCAGCGCGCGGGTCTCCCGCGGCTTGAACATGTGCAGATCCAGGGTGCCGTCGATGGGCATCTCCACGCACACGGAATTCGCTCCTCGGTTGCGGGTCCGTATCGACAGCATACCGCGGTGTCCGGCGCGCGTCACGGAACTGTTGCCGGCGAAGACACGCCGCGATCATTCACGCTGACAAGCATCGCGGCCACCCTTTCGGATGACCGCGATACGCGGGACTGGTGGTGGTGCCGGTCAATCAGCGGAACAGGGCCTTCATGTCGCTGAAGGTGGCGGCGTCGGCGGGGACCGAATCGTCGTAGGTCAGCTTGAGGCGCCACTCGTTGAGCGTGCCCACGGCGCTGTTGGAATAGTCGCGACAGTCGAGGACCCAATCCCCCTCGGTCACCTCACCGATCCAGACGGCCATGTCGTCATGCGGCGTGAAGTCGATCGGAAACCAGCCGACGATGTTGGTCACCGGGATTCCACCCTCACCGATCCAGGCCAGGCCACAAGTGGCCCCGGACGGGGAACTGAGGCGGACGATCAGATCGCTCGTCCAATCAACCATGGAGATGTCGAGGTACACTTCGACGCCCATCACGAGGCTGGTCAGCGGGACGGCAATGGTGTCGAGCAAGGGCGTTCCGGAACCACCGCCGGACGGTCCGTCGGGAATCGTCTGACCTACGGTACTGGTGAAGGTCTGATAGGTGACATCGGCGGACGCGGAGGTCGCCAGAGCGAAGGTGCAGAGGCAGATCAGCATGAGCGATATCCGTCGAATCATGATCGATGTCCTTTCGCGGCTGTTTTCTCATGAACGAACGGCGGCAGAACATCCCCGTGTCCCTTTCCCGTTCCCGGCGAACGGAATGAGTCTACCATTCCTGACTAGTGATAGTCAATTTATCGGTTTTCGATTCGGCGCCGGGGCCGATCCAGGACAACAGCGGCGAGCAGGCGCCAGCAACGACGCAACGCCCGAAGCGCACCCGCGACCATCACCAGCGCAAACACGGCCCGCATCACGACCGCCCAGACCGATCGGTCGGGCAACGCCGCGGTGAGCCAGCCATGCAGGCGCAACGGCAGCGCCACGGCGATCAGCGCCAGGGACGCCGCTGTCGTCAGCCGCCAGGCCGCGTGCATAGGCAGGGGAACCACCGAGACGTTCGGACCGGCCGGCGCCGCGAGATCGGCCAGCCCCAGCAGGTCGCAGCCCAGCCAGTAGCCGTCCGTGCGCAGGAACGGCAGCAGGCTCCAGACCACCGCACCGACAGCGGCGTGGGCCGCGTACGTCGCAGGCGGCCAACCGCCGAGCCAGCCCAGCACCGCGAGCGCACCGGCGGCCGGCAACTGCGCGCAGACGCCGCCCAGATCCACGCGCACCCGACCGGCGCGCGGCACGGCCGCCACCGCGCTGACGTCGCACCAGAAGACGGGCAGCACCCAGAGCAGCCCCATCCCCACCGACCCCGGCGACCAGCCCTCGCGGGCCAACGCCGTGGCATGGCCCAGTTCGTGGACGAGGGCCGTGAGCAGGAACATCGCCATGGCCGGCGCCACGGCGCGCGCGCTGTCGGCGAGCGGCGGCACCGGCGGCAGCGGCACCGCCAGAACGGCCGTCAGACCGGCGACCGCCAGCACGACCATGACGGGCCAAGCTGCCAGCGGCCGCAGCCGGCGGGCGAGCGCGGCGACGACGCGCGCGGGCAGGATCGTCAACCTGAGCCAGAGACCGCGGCGGCCGCGCTGTCCGGTCCCGGCGTCGGCGCGAGCGCCGAGCAGCTCCCGCCAGACAGCCTCGCCCTCCGCGCCCTGCAGTCGCGCACCGAGTTC
>CAZJMO010000027.1:0-16721 GCA_964547085.1 uncultured Fibrobacteraceae bacterium
CCGGGCCGGATTCGAAGTCCTCGTCGATCGGGTAGCTGATGATCATGCCGCCCAGGACGAACTCGACCGCGACCGGCGTGGCGCCGACGGTGACCTGCCGGCTCTCGGTGAAGTGATCGGTCGCGCTCGCGGTCAGGGTGTAGTCGCCGTAGAAGAGGTCGGCGGTGAACGCGCCGGAGGCGTCCGTGCCGACGGCGTCGACCAGTTCCCCGGCGGGCCAGGTGCGGATCTCGACCATGGCGTCCAGACCGGCGCCGCGATTGTCGACCACGGTGCCGGAGACGACACCCGTGGCCTGCGGCTGCATCACCACGTCCAGGACGGTGGGCGTGCCCCAGACCGTCGCGACTTCGGTGAGGGTCTGCGTGACGTAGCCGACGGCCTCGACCGTGACGTCGTACGTGCCGGTGTCCAGGAGCTTGTAGTAATCGCCGTGCGCGGGGTCGGTGTAGACCGGCTGCGCGTTGCCGACGATGGTGATCTTGGCGTCGAGCGGCTGGCCCGTGCCCGCGGCGGTCACGACACCGTTGATGCCGTATCGCGCGGCCTTGCAGAAGTGCATCAGGCTCTCGCGGTTGTCGTCCCAGATGCCGGACAACGTAGACGCGCTGGGCCACTTGGTGTTGTAGACCTCGATGGTGATGTCGATGCATCCGGTCTGGTCCAGGCTCCAGTCCTGCAGCGTGCCGGTGGCGATGTACCAGTCGGCGCCGTTGGTGATGCCCTGCGGGAACGAGCCGTTGTACATGGGCAGGTTGTACGTGCTGTACTCGAGCGACAGCTGCTGGAGCGCCGCGTCGTCCGGCGCCCGCGTGTAGGTGTAGTCCCACGGATAGTTCGTCAGCAGCGCGCCGGTGTGGCCGTTGGTGCTGATGACGAAGTGGTGCGCATTCGAGAAGGTCATGAACTGGACGTTCTCGACCTCCGTGACCGAATGCGTCCCGGCCGGCAACGCGAAGTTGCGGTTGAGATCGACGTTGTTGTCGTTGTACCGCTGGCCGGCCGCCATGCCGTCGGGGTTGTACAGCGGCAGGATGGTGATCTCGTAGTTCTCGACCAGATCGGTGACGTCCTCGTACCCGACCTCGCCGTGATGCTCGGTGAGGTAGTGCACCAGGTTCATGAGGTTGACCATGGGCGGCGTCTCGTCGCCGTGCATGGTCGACGACAACCGCACCTCGGGCTCCGCCTCGCTCACCGTCACGTTGTCCGAGATCACGATGCCGTGCAGCGTGCGTCCCTCGACCGACGAGCCCCAGGTGAAGGTCCGGGCGATGTCGGGATAATCCGCGGCTACGGTCGCCAGGATGGTCCCGATCTGGTCGTTGGTCGGATAGTAGTCGTAGACGTCGGTCTTGTTCGCGCTCGGGTCGAAGCTCTTGTCCACGGCCATCCGGAGCCACAGCGCCTCCATCTCCTGCCGTTGCCGCCGCTCGATGTCGGGCACGCGCTCGACCGCGTAGCCGGCCCGGACCAGAGCGTCGAATTCCGATTCCGTGACGCGCGGTTCGAAGACCAGACGGGCCAGCTTGGCGCCCGAGAATTCCGGTTCCACCTGCTCGCGGTTGAACGACGCGATCTCGACCCGCGACAGCAGAACGGTCAGGGCGTCGGTGTCGTCGAGCACGATCCGCACCGGAAAATCGGTCCACTGCTTGACAGTCCAGGCCGGCAGACCGGCGCTGTCCAGGGGAATCCCGGCATCGTCCGCGGCGACCGCCGCCAGGGGCGCAACGACGAGCAAGAGGGACACGGCCACGGCAACTTCGAGTGTCGACCTACGCATGTTGAGTCTCTCCTCCGGACAGTGCTGAAGTCACGACAGAACCGTTATTTCAACAGCAGCATCTTGTCGGTAAGGGTCTCGCCTGCGGCGGTCAGGCGACAGAAGTAGGTCCCGCTGGCCACCTGGCGGCCATGCGTATCCTGGCCGCGCCAGACCACGTGATGGCGACCGGCGTCCATGGCTTCGTCGACCAGCGTGGCGATCGTGCGGCCGCGCACGTCGAAGACCTTGAGCATCACGTCGCCGGCCCGCGGCACGGCGAACTCGATCGTGGTCTGCGGGTTGAACGGATTCGGATAGTTCCCGCCGAGCGTCACGACCGACGGCACGGCGTCGTCGACCGCGGTGACCTCGCCGGCGTAGCCCACGTTCAGGCACCACTCGTTCAGCCGGCCGGTGTCGTACCGGGCACTGTCGGAAACGTGCAGCGTCCAGGCGCCCTCCATCTCCTCGCCGACGAACACGCCGAGATCGCCGGCGGGCGTGAGTTCGTCCGGGTACCAGCCGACGATGTCGTCGGTGGAACTGCCGGTGCGGTCATGGAGATACACCGTGGTGCCCGCGGGCGAGACCAGCCACACGCGCAGGTCGCCCTGGTAGGTGTGGACGATGTTGACGGAGACGCGCACCGAGGTGATCTCGCCGGCCGTGGCGACCTGGATCGTGCTGCCGATGCCGGTCGTGTTGGCGTCGGGGATCGCCGTCAGCGGCGTCACGCATTCGTTCACCTCGAAGACGACACTCAGATTGAAGGTGACGCCGTCCAGGTGCTCGCCCTCCGCCAGGGTCACGTCCGTGGTCTCGACCGAGAAGCCGTCCTTGGCAGCGGTGAGGGTGTAGTCCCCCGCGTCCAGGCCGGTCAGCAGGAAGCTGCCGTCGGTGGCCGTGGTCGTCGAGACGCCGCCGGGCGCTGCGGTAACGGTCACGCCGGAGTGATCGTAAACGCCCTGCAGGTGGGCGATGCCGCGCACGCTGCCACGGGTGAGCACGTCGAACGTCTCGGTGTAGACGTCGTAGCCGGAACGCAGGACGTAGGTGACGACCTCGCCGCCGACCGTCGGCGTGCACACGAGGCTGCCGGTCGTCGACTCGACCCGGCCGACACCCGGCACGTAGGCCACCAGCGTGGTCCCGGGCGTGCCGCACGTCGCGGTGATGGTGCTCTCCAGGTTCATGCTGAACACGTCGACGAGACCGTACTCGGTCGCCACCGAAACGTCGGGCGACGCCAGGGCCGCGGCGGTGACCGTCAGGGTCTCGGCGAACATGGCGCCTTCGGTCGGGTGGGTTCCGGCGATGTCGAGCATCCCGCCGTACGGATAGTTCACCGACAGGGTCGCCGTGCCCGCGGCGTCGGTCACGCCCTCGACGCTGAATCCCATGGCGTCGGAAACCGCGACCTGGACACCGGCGATCGGCGTCGAGCCGTCGTCCTGGAACACCTGGACGGTGACCGTCGTGGGCGCGGCCGCGGCAAAGGTCGTGGGGCTGATCGACACGACGCTCGCGGCGTTCACGGGCAACTCCGTCACGTACGGCTGGAGGTTCTGCGCCATGACCACGAGCTTCACCGGCGCGCCAATCTCGAGCGGCTGGTCGAAGTCCACGGTCACGTCGGTCTGGCCCAGGTGCACGGTGCCCGCGCCCAGGAGCACGCCGTTCTGCGTCAGCCCGACATAGCTGCCGACCGCCGCATCGACCGTCATGCTGGTCGCGCCGGCGATCAGGTTGTCGGCGTGTGCCACGGGGTTGGCGTCGGGCACGCCGATGTACGGCGAGATCGACGGGTCGCCCATCAGGTTGTAGATGTTCCAGTAGTACTGCGTCAGGCTTGAGCCGGATTCCTGCACGGCCAGGTTGCCGCAGAAGACCACGGCGTCCTGCGTCACGTACCAGAGATCCTCGTCCTCGCCGTTTTCGTGCCAGAGACCGTCGTAGGCGCCGAGTTCCGTGCTGTCGAACGCGATGCTGGCGCTGATGTTCGCGGTGTAGCCGACGCTCCAGTAGACGTCCTCGTCCCAGTACGTGCTGTTCGAACCGCCGATGTAGCCGATGGCGCCCTTGTCGTCCGCGCGCAGCCATGTCTCGGCGAAACACTCGCCGTAGTCGTAGGTCGAGGTCAGGCAGCAGTTGCCGATGACCAGGCCGTACTTCCCGCTGTTCTGCAGGCTGTTGACATTGTTCTGCGTGAAGGTGGGATCGGCCCACGACGTCTCGCTGCCGTGCGCGGTGTAGTTCACGAAACCGCGGCCCGCGCCGACCTCGCTGACGATCAGCGCGTCGTCGCTGCCCGACTGCGGGTAGAGATGCACGTCGACATCGAGTCCGTGGGCGCTGTTGAAGTAGTTGTTGCTGCCGTAGTTGATGGTGCCGTTGGCGTGCGTCGAACCGTAGCTGGTGTCGTAACCGGCGATCAGCACGACGTCGTCCAGGTAGCTGGGATCCGGCATCTCGTAGCGGTCGTAGACCATGGTCTTGTCGAGGATGGCCTGCAGCTGGGTGCTGTTGGTGGCGGAGAAGCGGCCGTAGTAGATGTCCGGCACGTAGTCGCCGTCGACCGCGCAGTAGGGACGGTCGGTGGCGTCGCCGTCGACGGTGAAGGTCGGGCACTGCGCGATGTCGCCCACGAAGAGCACGAAGCTGGGCGCCGGCTGGTCCACCGTGGCGTCGTTGTAGAGGTCGTGGATGTAGGTCTGGATGGAACTCGTGGTGGAGCCGACCTCGGACGTGCCGATCTCGCCCACGATCACCCGGAAGCCGCGCTCGGTCTTCCACTCCACGAAGTCCGCCAGCTGCGCCGTGAACATGCTCGGCGTGATGATCACGTAGGTGACCTCGTCGGCGACATGGTCGGGATAGCTGTCGTGCAGGCCCTTGGCGCCGTCGATGCCGGCGTAGACGCCTTCGAAGAACGGGCTCCAGGTGCGCGCGTACAGGTCCGACGACGCGGCCTTGCTGCCGCCCTCGAAACGGATCCGCAGCTCCATGCTCTCGGCGACCTCGATCTCGCCGTTGATCGGGTCGTAGCTCACCGGCGAGACCTCGAGACGCCCGTAGTCGACGGCGCGCAGGCGGCCCTGGTACGCGAAGCGGGCGACCTCTCCCAGGGCCTTCAGGCCGGCGGTGTTGTAGGCCGCGGCGTTGAAGTGGAACTCGGCCTGCGCCGGATCCGCACTCTTGGCGAGGCTGGGCTGCGCGGGCATCAGGAGGTTCTGGATCCCGTGGTCGGCCAGCTTGATGCGGCGCGTCTTCTTGCCCACGACCTCGACCGTCGCACGCGCTCCCTGCGGCACGGCCACCAGCCGGTTCATCATGGGCAGGCACGGGTCACCCGCGACCTGGCTGCTGTGGAAACCGGGAATGTCCAGACGGGTGAAAGCGCCCCCCTTGGTCTGGACGTCGAAGAACTGCAGTTCGCCGACTTCGATGCGCACGGTGTAGTCGCCGCCGGCCTCGCGGACGAGGTCGAGGGCGGGATTGTCACCTTCCAGATCGATCGTCTGGGGCTTGGCCAGCACGACACCGCTGCAGAGCAACAGCGCCACGACTGCGATCAAGATGTTACGCGAACGCATCGATGACCTTCTTTGCACGACTGGAAACGACCCCGGAATCCAGGGCCGATGGAATGCTCGATATCGGATTATACCAAAGCGCCCGCCTGTGATAAAGCCGGTTTCGAAAAAAGAATCTTTTTTGATGTTTCGGCCTCCATCCTCAGCAATCGTGCCCCGACACGACAAATAAACCGGCCGTGGACGACCGGTTCGGCCCCGCTCCCGAAGGAGCGGGGCCGTCGAACGTTCGCGTAGGAACTACTTGACGAGGGTCATCTTCCTGGTGACCACACGTTCGTCGGTGACCAGACGGTAGTAATAGATTCCGCTGGCCGAACGGCGGCCCCCGTCATCGGTGCCGTTCCACGTGACGACATGCGTGGCCGCGGTCATCGTCTCGTCGACCAGCGACCGGACCAGGCGGCCGGCGATGTCGTAGACGCACAACCGGACCCGCGCAGGCCGCGGCAGATCGAACTTGATGTTCGTCGCCGGATTGAACGGGTTGGGATAGTTGGCGTAGGCGCGGAAGACCGCCGGAACCAGATCGTCGACCGGTTCGTCGGGGTCGTTGATGGCGACGATATCATCATGGGTGATGCGCAGGCACCATCCGTTGAGCGTCCCCTCGTCTCCCGCGGCGTTGTCGGACACCGTCAGCGTCCATTCACCGGCGATCGGGACGCCGATGAAGTCCTCCAGGTCTCCCTCCGGGGCGATCTCGGACGGATACCAGCCGACGATGTCGTCGATGCTGCCGCCGGAGCGGTTGTGCAGAACGACTTCGGCGCCGGTCGGCGCGGTCAGCGAGACGATGAGGTCACCCTGGTAGGTGTGGGCGATGTCGACGAAGACCTCGACCGAGGTCACGATCGCGCTGGACTCCGGCACGGTGATGATGTCCGTGATCGTGGTGTTGGAGTCGATCGGCAGCGCCGTATCGGAGCAGTACTCGTCGGTCGTCACCGGGGACAGGACCAGATCCACACCGCTCAGCGTCTCTCCATCGACGAGCGTGACGGGCATGACCGCGGTCGACCAGTCATCCTTGCTCGCGATGATGTCGTAGGTCCCGGCGAACAGGCCTTCGAGCACGAACGTCCCATCCGCGCCGGTGACCGTCGTTCCACCGTTGGGCACGGCACGAACGTCGATGCCGGAATGGTCGCTCTCGCCGGCCAGCAGGACGGTGCCCTGGACGGTGGCGGTCCCCATCTCGGGCGCCAGCAGCCATTGGACTGCGTTCTGCAGCAATGCCGTGCGGCCCTCGCCGGCAACGGCATAGTTGAAGGCGAAGTAGACGGTCTGGCCGCCGACCGGGCTGGGGTTGGGATCGTACGCGATGACGCTGCCGTCGGTCGGGTACGTGGACCAGCCGGCCACCAGGAACGCGTCCGACATCGGCACCATCGCATCGCTGTCGCCATAACCGACGTATTCCACCGAGACCTCGGTCCCGGCCAGATCGTTCGGCTGCGTAGCCACGTAATGATCGATGTCGGCCACGGCGATGTTGCCGCTCGAGTCGTGGTTCCAGTCGTTGCTGTGCAGCACGTAGGCTGCGAAGTCACCGGACTCCCGCTGGTCCCAACCCAACTCGCCGCCCTCGGCCAGAACGTGTCCGCCCTCTTCCGCGAAATACGCCAGCGCCGTTACCAGCGCCGTGTTGCCGAGCGTGCTGGTGTTGTCGCCACAAGCCAGGATCACCAGGTCGTAATCCCAGAAACTGCCGACATCCACGGTCGACGCGTCGACGACCGTCACGAAGTAGCCGATCTCTTCGAGGTCGGCGGACATCTCCACCGCGCTCTTGATGCCGGTCTGCGCGTAGGCCGGCGCCAACAGCTCGCCCTTCTCGCTGTACTTCGCCTCAGCCTTCGCGTTGCCGCCGTCGTCGATGAGCAGCAGGTCCCCGTTGGTCGCATCGAGGACCCAGTCCTTGACGATCTCGGCGGTCGCAACCGTGATGTCGGCCGTGACCGGCACATGATGCCACGCGCGGACGTTCACGGCGTAATCGAAATACGGCAGGCTGCCGGTGGTATACAGGCCGGCCTCGTCGCAGACGACCTCGTCGTACAGTTCGCCGGAGTCGGCGCGGTAGATCCTCACGGTGCCCTGCAGCGGCTCCATGGTGTCGCTGTCGTAGACATGGCCGCTGAGAACGCCCGCGGGCGCCGAGGCCAGGTCGATGTCGAAGTCGTTGGCGCCGTAGTTGACGAACACGCCCTGCTCGTAATGCAGGTAGCCGAAGTGATCGATCATCAGCGTGTAATCGTCCACCAGGATCTCGCCCGGACCGGCGTAGTTGCCGCCGGCGTCGGTGACGACAGCGAACACGTCGTTGCCGTATTCGTCGATCAGGCGCACATCCACACCCGCCATGGCGGCCGTACCGCTGGTGACGGTGCCGCTGACGGTACCGAAGGCCTCGATCACGTCGAAGGACTCGGTGTAGACGTCGTAGCCGCTGACGGCGACGATGCCGGTGACCACGCCCATTTCCGTCGCAGTGACAGCCAGCGGACCGGCGCCGCCCAGGAGCGAACCGTCGGGCATCTGCGCGTACAGCGTGTACTCACCCACGGCGTCGGTCACCAGGGACGCCGGGAGATTCAGCGGGAACGCGTCGTTCATGCCGATGTCGGTCGTCACCCAGAGATCCGCCGTGAGCGCGGCCGCGTTGACGGCGACCGGCTCGGTGAACAGGCGATAGGCCTCGGCGGGGTCCTGGCCCACGATGTCGAGGCTCGGACCGTACGGGTAGTTCACCACGATGGTGGCCACGCCGGCGGCGTCGGTCATCACGGGCGCGGTGAGATACTCGAGGCCCTCGGCCCAGACGTTGATCCCGGGCTTGGGCGTCATGCCGTCCTCGGCCATGACCGTGACCGTGACGGCCGTCTCGACGTTGGCGTCGATGGCCATGGGGTCGATGGTCACGACCGCGGGCACGATGACGTTCAGCTCGTCGATGACCGGCTCCATGTTCTGGGCCATGGCGACCAGCTTGAGGGGCACGCCGGGCGTGAGCACGCGGTCGAAGGTGATGTCGACCGCGCCGGACGCGTCGACGTAACCGGCGCCGACGAGTTCGCCCGCCTGGGTCAGGCCGACGTACGTGCCCTGGACCGCGGCGACGGTGAACTCGGAAACGCCGACGAACACGGTCTCCTGGTAGCTCACCGGGTTGGTCTGCGGGGTCCCCATGTAGGTGGCGATGGAGGGGTCGCCCAGCAAATTGTAGATGTTCCAGTAGTGCGGGGTCGGCCATCTCGTTGGCGCCGTCGTGGAACGCGCCGTCGTAGGTGCCGAGACCGGTCTGGTCATAGACCATCCCGTCCTGGATGTAGCTGCTGGCGCAACTGCCGACGCTCCACCACACGTCCTCGTCCCAGTAGGTCGAGTTCGAGCCGCCGATATAGCCGACGGCGCCCTTGTCGGCGGCGCGCAGGAACGTCTCGCCGAAGCACTCCCCGTAATCATAGGTCGACGTCAGACAGCAGTTGCCGACGGCCAGGAAATACTGGCCCGCGTTGGTCATGCCGTTGATGTCGCTCTGGGTCATGCTCGGATCGGCCCACGACGTCTGACTGCCGTGCGCCGTGTAGTTGATGAAGCCGATGCCGTTGTTGCAGTCACTGATGATGGCGGCCTCGGAGCTGCCGCTCTCGGGGTAGTAATACGCGTTGTTGTTGATGTTGTGCGCAGCGTTGAAATAGTAGGCCTCACCGTAGCGGATGGTTCCGTTGCCGTGGGTCGGAGCCCACGACGAGTCGTATCCGGCGATGAGCGTGGTGTTGGCCAGGTAGCCGGGATCGGCCATGCTGTACGTGTCGTACGTCATGGTCTTGTCCAGGATCGCCTGGAGCTGGCTGCTGTTGGTCGCCGAAAGGCGTCCGTAGTACATCTCCGGCAGCAGATCGCCGTCGACCGCGCAGTACGGACGGTCGGTGGCGTCGCCGCCCTCGAAGAACGTGGGGCACTGGTCGACGTCGCCGACAAATACGACAAAGCTAGGAGCGGGCGACTCCGGCGTCCCGCCGTTGTACAGGCCGTGCAGATACGTCTGGATCGTCGCGGTCGTGGTGCCGACCTCGGCCGAGCCCAGGACACCGACGATCACGTCGAAACCGCGTTCGGTCTTCCAGGCGACGAAGTCCTCGAGCTGGGCCTCGAACTCCGGCGGCGTGATGACGACCATCTTGACCGGGCGCTGCACCAGGTCGGCCTTGACCGCGAAATCGCGGCTGCCGTCGGCCTGCGCGTAGACCACGTCGAAGAACGGACTGGCCGTGGCGGCCTGCATGGACGAGGTCTTGGCCCAGTCGCCGTCGAACTCGACGGTGACGTCCAGACTCTCGACGATCTCGAGTTCGCCCGACTGCGGCAGATACCGCACCGGAGCGATCTCGAGGCGCGCGATGTCCATGGCGCGCATGCGGCCCTGATAGACGACCAGCGCCAGCTCGTTCTCGACACGCTGCGCGGCATACGCGGACCCGTCATAGACGAACGGCACGTCCTCCGCGTTCTGGCTCTTGCTCAGCGAGGGCTGATGCGGGAACACCGGGTTGGTGATGCCGAAGTCGGCGAGGCGAATGGTGCGGGTCCGCACGTTCGTCACGCGGACGCCGGTCCGGGCGCCGAAGGGAACCGCGATCAGACGGTTCATCTGCGGCAACTCCGGGGCGCCTTCGGTCATCGAGGAATGGAAGCCGGGAATGACCAGCTTCGTGAAGTTCCCACTCCCCGTGGAAACGTCCAGGGCGTTCAATCGCCCCACCTCGACATGATAGGTCAACCCCGCCTTGCCCTGATCGAGCAGGGTCATCTGCGGCTGATCTCCATTGAGAGGGATCGTGGTAGAAGCCGAGGCACTCGCAGCGAGGGCGAGAACCAATACGACAGCCATGAGCATTCTCAAGCGCATCACTCGGTCCTTTCGCTTGGATAGCCCGGGAATCCGGGACGGTCGATCGACGGCCGGGACGGCCACCTGCTAGACCAATGTTGATGGTAGCACGGTAGCAGGACCGAACATTGCGGCCTTTGTGTACCTTTTTTGTGATGTTTCAATGATTTACGGACTGTTTTAGCCTTATACACATTCTATTTTTCTCATGAGCGGTTCATTCTGGCACAATGATCGAACCCAGCGTTTCCCTCGGCTTTTTCGGGATATCATGAACGGCGCAATCACCACTGTAAGATTCCCGCACGATCCGACACCGAAGGATCAGGAGTCTCGCGCGGCGGTTCGGCCCCACCCGTTCGAGCGACTTGGCGTTTATCCGGACTCATTCGTAGACACCGTTGGCGCCAACCGCGACCGGTCGGCAAGCGGGGTCCGGCACCGACTTCTATCGCCGCGATGTCGATGGGAGCTAACGGACCCGAAAGATGACGCTCGTGAGGTCAGCCGCGGGGACCGCCGACGTGGTAGGGCAGTTTGCGGAGGAACCGGGTCTTGAGGTACCGACTCTCCGGGAACTCGAGATGGCTCGGGTGATCGGGCGACTGCCCTCCCTCGGCCAGCAACTCCACCCGCTGCTGCGACTGGAACACCGCACGCGTCAGCAGCTCGTCGAACATGGCCGCGCTCACATGATGCGAGCACGTGCTCGAGGCCAGGATGCCGTCCTCGTCCAGCCGCTGCAGCCCGACACGGTTGATGTCGATGTACGCGCGCCCGGCCTTGGGCAGGTCCTTCTTCGTCTTGGCGAACGCCGGAGGATCGATCACCAGCACGTTCGCGGTGTTGCGCGGCATCTCGCGCAGGGCGTCGAAGGCGCTGGCCTGGACGATGTCCGCGTCGGTGAAGCCGTTGAGTTCCAGATTGGCGCGGATCTGGTCGCACGCCACGGCGCTGCTGTCGATGAAGGTCACATGGCGCGCACCGGCCGCCAGCGCGTGCAACCCCCAGCCGCCGGCGTAGGCGAACGCGTCCCACACCACCGCGCCGTCGCACCAGCGACGCAACAGGCGATGGTTCTCCTTCTGGTCCAGGAACAGTCCGGTCTTCTGCCCGTGCAGCGGATCGACCAGGAACTTCACGTCCCATTCCGACACCACCAGCGGGCCGTCGAGACGACCGCGCAACACTTCGGAACGCGGTTCGAGTTTCTCGTAGGCGAGCGCCGTCGACGTGTTGTTGAGGACGATCGCGCGCGGCGACAGGACGGCGTCGAGGCCGTCGAGGATCGCGTCGAGCATCAGGAAGACGCCCTGGGTGTTCAGCTCCAGCACCACGACGTCGCCGTAGCGGTCGGCCACCAGTCCCGGAAGACCGTCGCACTCGCCGTGGACCAGGCGCATGCAATCGAGGTCCGGATAGAGGGCGTGACGGCGCGCGACGGCGGCTTCGATACGCCCGCGGATCAGCGCCGCGTCCACGGTCTCCTCGCGCCGCGTCAGCACCCGGACCTGGATCAGCGAGTGCTTGTAGTACGTGCCGACGGCGAGCGGACGGCCGTCGGGATCGTGGACCAGCACCATGTCGACGTCGTCGAGGTCGTCCGCGCGCTGCGTGATCTCGTTGGCGTAGATCCAGGGATGGCCGGCGGTGATCTTGCGTGCCGACCGCAGATCCACGGTCACGGGTTTGGGCCGGGGCAACAGGTCACTCATGCGTGTCTCCGGTCAGTCGGCGTCGATACGCAAACGCGTGAAGGCCTCGTTGAGAGCGGCCACCAGTCGGCGATCCTGGCCCTCCATGTAGTAACGCAGCACGGCGTCGGTGCCGCTGGCGCGCAGTTCGAACCAGAGATCTTCCAGTTCGAGCAGGGTGCCGTCGCCGGCGTGGAAGCAACGCACGATCGGCGGCAGCGCGACGCCTTCCGGCAGTCGGGCGCCCAGTTCGGCGGCGATGTCGGCCGGCGCAAGATCCTCGAGCGAGGCGAAGTAGGCGACCGTGGCCTCCTTGCGCAGATTGCCCGCCGACCGCGCCAGCTCGCGGGCCTCGCCCTTGAGCGACTCGTCGAAGAGCGTGATGTCGCGGCGCTCGTAGAAACGCCAGCGCACGCGGTACTCGTCGAGCAGGTCGAGGTAGTGGCGGGCGAAGCTCCGCCCTTCGCGATGCAGACGCGCAGCCACGCAGAGCGCCATGACGCCGATCTGCATGGCGTCCTTCTCCTTGGACGCCAGGCTGGTGCAGTTGCCGTGTCGGCTGACCGCCGGTTCGGCCGGTCCCATCGCCGCGCCGCCGCTCTCCTCGGCCATCATCAGCAACCGGGGTCGTGCGCCGAAATCGCGGCGCTCACCGGTGATGTCCTCGGCGGTGCACGGGTCCGCGCCGGCGGCGACCTGCGCCTCGAGGTCGCTCACCAGCGCCGCGAAGTGCTTGAATCCGACAGGGACCCGGAACGTGGCGAGCGGAGCGCCGCCGCGCGCGGTGAACGTCTCGGCGACCTCGCCGATGCTGCGGCTGGTCGGCCACGTCGAGGCCACGATCCACTGGTAGCGGTCCAGCTCGCCGGCCTCGTCGAGCGCCGCGATCTTGGCGGCGGTCAGCAGGAAGTAGATCTGGTTGGGTTTGAAGTAGATCAGGCAGCGGCTCTCGTCGAGCGGGTCGACCTCGAGTCCCGCCGCGACAGCCGCGTCGGCGAGGTCGGCCGCAGCGGTGGTGACCATGTTGAAACGGTCGCCGTCGGGATCCCAGATGAAGAAGATGTCCGCCCGTTTCGAGCGCAGGAGATCCTGGGCGCCCACGTGCTTGTAGACCTGCCATTTGCTGGGATCGACGCCGTGGTTCACGCCGTCCACCACGCCGATGCCGTGGTAGGTGCTGCTCTCCTCCTCGTGCGTGAAGAAGACCGGGCCTCCGTCGTCCATGCCGATGTCCAGGGCCGCGAAGACCGCGCGCGCCGCCGGCCCCATGGAGCCGCCCTCGGTGCAGAACGCGGCGTGGAAATCCCGTTCGCCGGCGGCGCGGACCTCCGCCAGCAGGTCGGCGGGAATCACCTGGCGCAGGAGGTCGACGTACGCCGCGGTCGGCTCGAAGTCGCGAAAGATGTTGGGATCGTTCGCCGGCGCCAGTTCCACGGTCAGCCCCTCGGACGCGGCCCGCGCCGCCAGGACGCGCACCCGATCCGCGATCATCGGCGCCATTTCCAGGAGCTGGCCTCCGCCCGAATCCATGGGCTTCCAGCCGCCCTTGTAACCCTGGCCGTGGCTCGCGGCGAAGTTCTCGCCGCCGTCCAGTTCCTCGTGGAAGACCCCGAAGCTCGACAGCCAGATCGGCGTGGTCCGCACGCCGGCGGGGCGCAGATGGACGTCCAGACCGTGCGCGGCGTACACGCGGGCCGCCAGATCGATGAACTCCCGGGTGTGCGGCCGGACCTCGCCGCCGATGTGCAGACGGCCCAGCCCGTGCTCGAGCGCCAGTTGTGCGCGAGCCTCGAGGATCAGCGCCATGGAGACCGCGTTGAGCGGCACATCGGGATTATGGAAATCCTCAGGGTCGAGCAGGTCGCGATAGCCGGCGGTGCCCAGCTGGAACGCCTCCGCCCAGCGCGACAGACTGTAGCGGTCGGCCAGTTCCGGCGAGATGACCAGCGCCTCGGCGTGGTCGGCGAACGGCGTGTGCAGCGGCTGGGTCATGGCAACGACTCCTGCATGGGCGGACGGCGGCGTAGGACGATCCCGACGATCGCAGGAAGCCTACAGAATTTTTCCGGGGATGCAACCCGCCGTCACTTGCTCAACGTCATCTTGAGCAGATCGCGGCCGTGCGCCGTGTCGAGCCGGGCCAGGTAGACGCCGCTGGCCACGGTCCGTCCGTCGCGGTCACGACCGTCCCAGGACGCCTCGTGACGCCCGGCGCAACAGCGACTGTCCACCAACGTGCGCACCAGTCGTCCGCGCACGTCGTGGATCGACAGGCGCACCGGACCGTCGGTCAAGGTGACGAACGCGACGATGGTGGCCGGGTTGAACGGGTTGGGCCAGTTTCCCTGCAACCCCGCGAGGGCGGGCGTTTCGGGGTCGACCGCCGTCGTCGCGGACGTGACCGGCAGCTCCACGCGATACGGCACGGCGTTGGCGGCGGTCACCGTCAACCGGACCGTCTCCCCCGCGTTCAGCGGCCGCGCCGGCACCAGACTGACCACGCCGTCGATCCCGGCCTCGGCGCGCGCGAGCACGGTCGCGTCGTCGCTGAGCACGGCGCGCGACCCCGCAGGCAGGGCGACGGTGAAGGCCGCCGTGCCGAACGCCGCGAAGGAGGCGTGCGAAACGGCAAGCGGTTCCGGCTCGCGGGTCCGCACCATGAGCGAACCGTCACCGAAGAGGTTGTACTGTTCCATGAGCTTGATCGCGGCCGAGAGCCCGTCGTACTGCACGAGCACTTCGGCCACGCCCGCCGCGTAGATGGCGCCCAGTTCGTGGACCTCGCCGGCGATCACGGCATCCACCATGGTGGACTGCATGATGCAGGGCGGCACCCAGGATGTGGCCGTCGACGCCGAGAGCATCGCGACCGCACCGGCCGGAGCACCGTCACAATCGGCGCGCAGCCAGGCCTCCGCAAAGCACTCGTCCTGCGAGAAATCCCCGTTGGAACACGACGCATCGATGATCCACGGCCACGATGCGGTGTTGGTGAGCTGGTGGACGTCGGTGTTGTAGAACGGCACGCTCAGCCAGCCCGTCCCCGAACCGTGGCCGAGATAGTTGATCAGGCTCGCGCCGGCGTTCACCGCGCCGTCGATGTCGTCGCCCTCGCCGCCGAAGCCCTGGTAGATCCGCGCGACGTCGGAGAAATCGGCCGCCAAAAGATTATCCCGCAGCAGCTCCGCCCGCTCGAAATCGGCCGGATCGCCTTCGTCGCTGGCGATGCCGACGCCCACCTTGTACCACGCCGCGTCGGGACTCGGGTCGCGCTCGTACGCGATGGACCGCGCGATCATCCGCTGAGCCTCGATCTTGTCGCGCGCCGGCAAACGGCTGACGAGCACATCGACGTAGAGATCGTCTCCCGACAGCAATCCGTAGATCCCGTCCGAATCCGCGCCCTGATAGCTGCCGATATTGGTGGGCACCTGTTCCACGTCGCCCACCAGGACCAGGTGCGCCAGCCCGGCGTCGGAAACGTAGCGCTCCCGTATCGCCTCGCTGATGCCGAGGATGTGCGTGCCCGTCTCGTCGGTGTCGACCACGTCCACGGTGTAGCCGCACTCGCGTTTCCAGTCGGCGAACACGTTCACGCTCGCCCGCAGCGACGGCGCCGTGACCACGAGCATGCGTTCGGACACCCCGTAGCCGACGCCCAAACCCTGGCCGGGCAGGACCTTCTCGGCGCTGGAACCGTCGGCGAAGAGCGATCGATACACCGGCGCGAAGGCGCGGTCGGCAGCCGCCACGGGTGACTCGACCGCGTTGACGCCGCCCTTGCCCAGGGTCTCGATCTGCAGGGTCGCGCGCACCAGGATCTCGAGGCAACCGCGGTCCGCGTTCCAACGCACCGGGTGCACGCGCACGGCCACGCCGCGATGATCGCGCACCAGGAACGGACGACCGAGACGCGCGACGGTCGCCGGCCAGATCCCGCCCTCGTCGTAAACCGGACCATGAACCCGCGCGATATCGCCGGGGGTCACGTTGCGCGACAGGGATCCACGCGAGGGCACCGGCGGCGACGCATCCAGGTCCCGCCACTGCATCGACACGACGCTGAGCCGGGGCGTGCCCTCATCCGGCAGCGACACCGCGCGCGCCAGCACCGGCAACTCCGGACTGCCGGCCTCGAGCATGGGTGCGCAGTCGGGAATCGTGACCACGCTGTGCGGCACGCCGTCGACCATCTCGGCGCGCAGTTCCACCCCCGCCACGCTCACCTCGACCAGCGTCAGACCCGGTCGCGGCGTCTCGACCGACACCGTCGGCGCCGCATCCGTCGCGCTGTCGGCGACCGGCAGCCAGTCGGCGTAGGCGCCGGATGCCGCGGTCATCAGGACGATTGCGATGTGCAAGCAGACGCGCCGGCGACCGTGCAGCATGGAAGTCCCTTTCATCCATGGAGTGCAATTCGCCATGATAATAGCACGATACGACAAATATTTCAGACGTTATTTCAAATAGATATGCATATTTTTGATTTTTCGGCCCAACGCCCGACCAGCATCAATTCCGCGATCAAGGCCGCACCTTGAATTCATCCACGACCTCGACCACAATTCAGGAATCACCTCTCGCCCGTGCCCACCTCTTCCGGAGGTCTCTGCCATCATGCGCCAACCGCGACAACGAAACTGCCTCGTGGCGGTCGTCTTGCTCCTGAACGTCCTGGCCGCGTTTGCACATCAGCAGCCTGCCGCTTAAATCGGTGAACAGCATCGGATGTCCGCCGTCAAAGCGGAAATACCGGCCGGTTTGGTAGA